>DATJUR010000101.1:0-11382 GCA_035502215.1 Acidimicrobiales bacterium
CGCGGACCACTCCGAGGTTCCCCAGTACAGGGCCTGGCCGCGCTCGATCATGTCGCTCATCGCCCACACGGTCTCTTCGATCGGGGTGTTGGGGTCAGCGCGGTGACAGAACACCAGGTCGACAAAGTCTAGGTCGAGGCGTTCGAGCGAGCCCTCAATGGCCTGACTGAGGTACTTGCGGTTGAGGGTGTTGCGCATGTTGGGTCCCGGGTACAGGCCCCAGAACAACTTGGTCGAGATCACGTAGTCGTGGCGTGCCCAGCCGAGTTCGCGGATGGCGGCACCCATGACCCGCTCCGACTCGCCCGCGCTGTAGGCCTCGGCGTTGTCGAAGAAGTTCACGCCTGCTTCGTACGCCGCCTGGAGGCACTCCGCCGCCTGCTGGGCGGTCTCGATCTGGTTGGCGTTGCCGAAGGTGACCCAACTCCCAAAGGAGAGCACGCTCACCTTCAACCCTGAGCGCCCGAGACGTCGGTACTCCATATTGGCCATGGCCACTCCTTTTGGACAGACGCCTAGGCGTCGGGATTACGAGGGACGCTAGGCCACTCGTCGAACGAGAGGGGACCAGTGTCGTTCTGGCGCTTCACCGCCACGACGACGCCCGCGACGATGGCGCCGACTGCGAGCAGCACCAACAGCTTGAGCAGGGTCTTAAAGAGGCTCACGACGATTCACGTTAGCGGGCAAACGTGACGCGCGACCTGGGCGATCGCTCAGCCCAGTGGCTTGAACTTGACCTGGATGGCACCCGTGGCCACGCCGATGCCTGCCAGAACGCCCAGTACGAGGGCCAGTTTGAAGAGAGACTTCATGAGGGACATGTCGAGTGAGGCTAGTACCAGACGCCACTGGACAACGCGCGACCCGGCGATACAATGAAGATCGTGAGAGCACTCCAGAGCCAACTGCTGCTGTAAGAGGGCGAGTCACGGCTCGCCCTACCCCCGCGTTGCGGGGGTTTTTTTATGTCTCTGGTGGGAAGGGAAAGGAATGAGATGAGCTCAGGCCCCCAGCAGTCGAGCCCCATGGCCTTTGGCAAGTATCGCGCGACGGTGCCGGTTGAACTGCCCGATCGCACCTGGCCCGATCGTCGACTGACCAAAGCCCCGCGCTGGTGCAGCGTCGACCTTCGCGACGGCAACCAGGCCCTCATCGACCCGATGGACCTGGAGCGCAAAAGCGTCATGTTCGCTCACCTGGTCGAGATGGGCTTTAAGGAGATCGAAGTTGGTTTTCCCTCGGCGTCTCAGCCCGACTTCGACTTCGTGCGCGACATCATCGAGCGCGACGCGGTGCCCCGCGACGTCACCATTCAGGTTCTCACGCAGTGTCGCGAGGACCTCATCCGGCGAACCTATGAGTCACTACACGGGGCGACGCGCGCGATCGTGCACTTTTACAACTCGACGTCCACTTTGCAGCGACGCGTCGTCTTCGGGCTCGACATGGACGGGGTGAAGAAGATTGCCACCGACGCCGCTGCGCTCTGTAAGTCTCTCGAGAACACGTCGCCGGAGACCGAGTTCTGCTACGAATACTCACCGGAGAGCTTCACGGGTACTGAACTTGACTACGCGCTCGACGTCTGCAACGCGGTAATCGCCGTGATCGATCCGACGCCGCAGCGCCCCCTGATTGTGAACCTTCCCGCTACGGTCGAGATGTACACGCCGAACCTCTACGCCGATGCCATCGAGTGGTTCTCACGTCACGTCGATCGACGCGACTCGGTTGTCTTGTCGCTGCACCCGCACAACGACCGCGGCACCGCTGTCGCGGCAGCCGAGCTCGGCGTGCTTGCGGGGGCGGATCGCGTGGAGGGGACCCTGTTTGGAAACGGGGAGCGCACGGGCAACGTGGACGTCGTCACCCTCGCTCTCAACCTTTTCTCCCAGGGGGTGGATCCGGAACTGGACATTCGCGATATTGACAAGGCTCGTCACGTGGCCGAGTACGCGAACCGCCTGTCCATTCACGTGCGCCACCCGTACGTGGGCGACCTGGTCTACACCGCGTTTTCCGGCTCTCATCAGGACGCGATCAAAAAAGGTATGAACGCCATCGGCGAGGAGTACGCCTTCTGGGAAGTGCCCTATCTGCCCATCGACCCCAAGCACACGGGTCGCACCTATGAAGCGATCATTCGCGTGAACTCACAGTCGGGCAAGGGAGGGGTCGCCTACTTGCTCCAGGCAGACCACGGACTGGATCTGCCGCGCGCCATGCAAGTGGAGTTCTCCAAGAAGGTCCAAGAGGTGAGCGAGGAGTCGGGCACGGAAGTCACGCCTCACGAGATCTGGGAGACCTTCGTGGAGACCTATCAGCCCGATAGCCCGTCGATTACGTTGCTCTCGGCTGAGGTCGCGGCCGACCGCCACCAGACTCGCATCTTCGCCCAGCTCCTCGTCGACGAACAGCACGTCACCATCAAGGGCGAGGGGAATGGTCCGATCGACGCGATGATCGCCGCTCTCAGTGCTGACCTTGGCATTACCTTTAAGATTCGCGACTATCACGAACACGCATTGACCGAGGGTTCGGCGGCCTCGGCCGCCGCGTACGTGGAGGCCGAGGGAGCTGACGGCTCCACGTGGTGGGGGATGGGCACGAGTTCGTCAATCCTGGACGCATCGCTCGAGGCAGTGATTTCGGCCGCGAATCGTCGGCGGAATTGACGATTCCTCCGCGTTCATCCTTTACCTAGTTTTCTCTTAAGTAAAGGTTTAGAGGTAACCTTTACTTAGTACCGTGGTAGTTGCTAGTATGGGAAGTCTAAGCCTTTACCTCGTATCCACGTTAGTAAAGGAAAGTGACTAAACCTAACCATAGGACTTCGATGCTTGGAAAATATGAATCGAAAACTTGGCAATCTGATCCGACCTTAGTGGCCCCTGCGCGTTACAAAAAGGCGTGCCAGTACGAAACGTTCATCCCAATGCCGATTGCGGAGTTGGAAATTACGGTCTCAGGTAGGGTGCAGGCGATCATCTCGGAAGCCGAGGCGGCAATCAAAGAGTTGAACTCGCAATCTGAGTCGGTACTTGATCCATTTTCGAGACTGCTGCTTCGGACAGAGTCGATTGCGTCCTCGAAGGTTGAAGGACTTCAAGCGGATACGAGGGTCTTGGCCAGAGCGCAAGTCGCGGTGGAGACGGGAAGGCGAACGTCTCGGACTGCCCTGGAGATCCTGGGAAACATCGCTGCCATGCAGGAAGCTATTCAACATGCAACCTCGGGTGCCAGCGTTGAGGTGGAGCACCTGATCGAAATTCACCGACAATTGATGGCGACAGCTTCGAACAGCGAAGTCGCGGGTCGCATTCGAACAGAGCAAAATTGGATTGGGGGAAATAACTACAACCCCTGTGGAGCGGACTTCGTTCCTCCCCCGCCTGAGTATCTGGAGCTATTGCTTGGGGATTTGTGCCGATTTTCGGGGTATGAGAACTTGTCGCCAATCGTTCAAGCTGCAATCGGTCACGCGCAATTCGAAACGATTCATCCATTTGTGGATGGCAATGGTCGCACTGGACGTGCACTGATTCATATTTTGTTGCGCCGGCGAGGTCTTGCGACGTCATATGTGCCGCCAATCAGTGTCATTCTTGCAAGCAATAAGGACCTATACATTGACGGACTTACGGCATATCGAAACGGAGACCTCCAATATTGGCTGGAGATTTTTGCGGTTGCCGCAGCTCGGGCGGCAGGTTTGGCGCAAACGTACTTGCAAGAAGTCAAGTCGCTGCAAGAAGTGTGGCGAGACAGGCTTCGCGCGTCGAGCAAAGTTCGTAGCGATGCCGCGGCATGGAAATTGATTGACTACATGCCAGCTCAACCGATCGTGACACTGGCCACGGCAGTCCAATCCATTAACCGAACCAAGCCTGCGGTCAACGGCGCGATTGACCAACTTGTCCTAGCAGGTGTTCTCAAGCCGCTATCCCAAGGTCGGCGAAACCGGGAGTGGGAGGCGGACGGCCTTATATCGATAATCTCAGATCTTGAATCTGGGGGACGAGTAGATCACCACATCGACTCACCATCTCGCAACTCAGATGCCTCGTCCAGCAAACATGAGGCAGATTTTTCGAACGATCAACTTGTGCGATTACCTTTCACGGATCAAATTTTTCGCTTGGGCCCTGCGAGTTGGCTCCTTTCGGCCGGAGAACCACCGGAATATTCAATCCGTCTCGTAGTTGCGGCTCCCGCGGTGCAACCGTTTGGCGCTGTACGCAGTGGAATGCCAGTGACGTTGTTTCGCGGGGAAGATCGGGAAGACCTGATTCGAGAAGTTCTTGATGCTTCGTCACTAACGAATTGGCTCAACTCGTCGTTAGGCCTCGGAACCAACCGCCGGATTGCGCAATGGATTCCTGTGGGTTCGGGAAATGCGGACTTAACTGAATTGTGGTTCGCGCCGTACGGATTAGATAGCCAAAGACCGAAAATATGGGCGCGCTGTGCTTTTCTTACGGGCACCGTACTCGACGACGAACTTCGGGAACGACCAAGCATTCAAGCGGCGTTTGACGTAGCTCTCAATCTCCGCGACTTCGACGTGATTGATGATGATGACGAGGATTCGATAGTAAGAAAGAGAGAACATAACCCGGAAGCGGCGCTGACTCTGGGCGAAGTGAACTCTCAACTAATTCGAATGTTTGAATTCGTCGAAGTGACTAAGCGGATTTCTGGGCGATTATTGCCCGATCCGCAGCCCTTGAAAGCGACGATCGGACTTTGGCTTACGCCGCCCACCGGTCAGAAGGAGTCGCTTATCAATTTGACGCGGCACTCGAAGATCCCAAGAAGTATGGGTCTTTCGCAGACAGTCATCGGTTTTGATGCTCCATTCGCGAACGACGACCGTCTATCTGAGCGCCAGATTAAGGAGGTTTCACTCGAACTAATTCACGAAATGCTCGAACGCGGAGGATATCGAGACCTAAAGAAACTTCCGGAGGAGTTGTATACTTAGTTATTCATTGCGGGCATGGCCCAACTCGTCAAAAATCCTGGGCATAATAGGTGCGCTATTCGTGGCTTCGTGGCGAGTAATGGCGTCAACTCTCAGGAGGCTGAGACCGATATCGTCCCACCCCTCGACCAGTCGCTCCTGGGTCATCGAGTCCAAAAAGAATCTCTTATGCCATCCCGCCTCCGGCACTTCGATTACCAGGGCCTCCACGTCAACGACGACCAAGCGCGTTGGGTCATCTTTGATGAGTCGCGTGAGCTCTTCGACCTCGTCGGGTTCCAGTTGCACGGTCACTAAGCCCTGCTTGGCGGAGTTGTTGCGAAAGATGTCCCCGAAGGACGAGGCGACGACGGCTGCAAAGCCGTAGTCCATCAGAGCCCACACCGCGTGCTCACGCGACGATCCTGTACCAAAGCGCGCCGCTCCCACCAGGATCGTGGCACCCGCGTACTCTGGCTGGTTGAGCACGAAGGACGAGTCGTCGCGCCACTCGCTGAAGAGGCCACGACCAAAGCCTGTGCGCTCGACGCGCTTGAGCCAGTCCGAGGGGATGATTTGGTCGGTGTCGACGTCGGAGCGCTCGAGAGGGACGGCGCGTCCTTCGAGGACGCGAACGGGCCTCACGCGTGAACCTCGTCGGGCGAGGCGAAGCGGCCCTTGATGGCGGTGGCGGCGGCGACGGCCGGCGAGACCAGGTGCGTGCGGCCCCCGCGCCCCTGGCGTCCCTCAAAGTTGCGATTCGAGGTCGAGGCGCAGCGCTGGCCGGGCGTAAGAATGTCGGGGTTCATGCCCAGGCACATCGAACATCCAGGTTCGCGCCACTCGAAGCCGGCCGCAGTGAAGATCTCGTCCAGGCCCTCGCGTTCGGCTTGCTCTTTCACGCGCCGGGACCCGGGTACGACGAGCGCGCGCACGCCATCGTGAACGCGGCCGCCCTGAGCGACCGCGGCGGCGGCACGCAGGTCCTCGATGCGCGAGTTGGTGCACGAACCGATGAACACCACGTCGACGTGGACGTCTCGCAGCGGCGTGCCGGGTGTGAGGTCCATGTACTCCAGAGCTCGCGCAAAGGTTTCACGCTCATCAGCCAGGGGAGCGTCCTCGGGCGAGGGGACCACTCCACTGAGCGCGACCACCTGGGCCGGGTTGGTGCCCCACGTGACATAGGGCACCAGGTCCTTTGCGTCGATCACGACCGTGGCGTCAAAGGCGGCGTCGTCGTCCGAGACGAAGCCCCGCCAGCGCTCAGCGGCGCGTTCAAACTCCTCACCGACCGGAACACCCGGGCGACCTCGCAGGTAGTCAATGGTGGTCTCGTCGACCGCCACGAGGCCCGCGCGTGCGCCGGCCTCGATGCTCATGTTGCAGATCGTCATGCGACCCTCGATCGAGAGGTTGCGAATCGCCTCGCCCCGGTACTCGATCACGTACCCCGCGCCACCTCCCGTGCCGAGGCGAGCGACGATGGCAAGCACGATGTCCTTGGCGGTGATGTCGGGTGACGGGATGCCCTCGATCTCCACGGCCATGGTCTTGGCCTTTTGTTGGGGCAGAGTTTGGGTGGCCAGCACGTGCTCAACCTCGCTCGTGCCGATCCCAAAGGCGAGGCAACCCAGCGCGCCGTGAGTCGAGGTGTGCGAGTCGCCACAGACGATGGTCATGCCCGGTTGCGTCACCCCCAGCTCGGGGCCGATCACGTGGACGATGCCCTGGTTCTCGTGGCCCCGGGGAAAGACGGTGATGCCAAACTCGCGACAGTTCTCATCGAGCACCTCGAGCTGGCGCCTCGAGATGGGGTCGGCGACAGGGGTGCTGAGCGGGTCCGTGGGTACGTTGTGGTCCGCCGTCGCCAGCGTGAGGTCCGGGCGTCGAACCGATCGCGCGTTCAGGCGCAGGCCGTCGAAGGCTTGGGGGCTGGTGACCTCGTGAACCAGGTGCAGATCGATGTAGAGCAGTGACGACGCACCCGCGGGACCCTCGATGACGTGGTCGTTCCAGATCTTCTCATAGAGGGTCGTACCCATGGCCTAGTGCAGGCCGACGATTTTGACCGTCAGCAGACCCGAGGGTGCTTCGTACTGGACGGTCTCGCCGACTTTCCGGCCCAGCAGCGCCTCGCCGAGGGGCGAGGTGGGCGACGCAACCAGGGCGCCTTCGGGCCTCTCTTCGATGGAACCAATGAAGAACTCCTGGTAGTCGCTCTCGTCGTCGCCCTCGTAGACCACTTGGACGATCGAGGCGTGCTGGACGGTGTTGGCGTGCTCGTCGTGGGCCACAATCTCATGGTTACGGATGACCTGGTCGATTTGGCGAATTCGCGACTCCATCTTGCCCTGCTCGTCCTTGGCCGCGTGATAGTCGCCGTTCTCCGAGAGATCACCGAGCAAGCGAGCCGCCTCGATGACCCGGGCGATTTCGGTACGCCCGACGGTGGTCAGATAGGCGTACTCCGCCTCGAGCTTGTCGAGCGTCGCTTGGGTGATTCGGTGAATTTCGTCGGCCATGCCGCATCTCCAGGTGGTAGCGAACCACAATTCTACTGGTCGACCTTCTTTGCCCAAGTTGCCCACGGTGCCCGGGGCCAAGCAAACTAGAGGAAAAGGGGTGAAGAGGTGAGTATCCAGCCGACGTATCGGGTGGCCGTCATTGGGGGAGACGGCATCGGCCCCGAAGTGACCGCGGTGGCGCTGGACGTCGTGGCCGCAGCGGGCGTCCGCCTCGAGACCACCGAGTTCGACCTGGGGGCTGCGCGCTACCTGCGTGATGGCTTCGTGCTGGACGACGCCACCTTGGATGACCTGCGCGGGTTCGACGCGATCGTGCTCGGTGCGATCGGCCCCGCTATTGGCGACACCCGCGTGCCGAGCGGCGTCCTTGAGCGTGGGTTGCTCTTGCGCCTGCGCTTCGGACTCGACCTGTACGTCAACTATCGCCCCTTCCGCGGGGTCGACGGCTCGCTGGCTGAGGGTTGTGACTTTGCCATCGTGCGCGAAAATACTGAGGGACCCTACGCGGGGGAGGGCGGCGTTCTTCGCTACGCCACGCCCCACGAGGTGGCCACCCAGGGTTCAGTGAACACCCGCTTCGGTGTGGAGCGTTGCGTACGCTACGCCTTTGCGCGCGCGAATCAGCGCGACGTGAAAAAGGTGACCCTGGTTCACAAGACCAACGTGCTGACCTTCGCCGGGGACCTCTGGCGACGAGTCGTGGCCGAGGTGGCCACCGAGTTCCCCGAGGTCAGCGTCGACTACCAGCACGTCGACGCCGCCTGCATTTACCTCGTGGAAGATCCTCAGCGCTACAGCATCATCGTGACCGACAATCTCTTTGGCGACATTCTCTCCGACTTAGCCGGCGCCGTCACGGGCGGCATCGGCTTTGCCGCCAGCGCGAACCTGAACCCCGAGCGCACCGGAGCCTCGCTGTTCGAGCCCGTCCACGGCGCCGCCCACGACATTGCGGGCCTGAATCGAGCTAACCCGTTGGCGGCCGTCTCTTCGGCTGCGCTGATGCTTGAATACCTCGGTGAAACCGACGCCGCCTCGCGCATCGCGCGCGCGGTGGCAGACTTTGATGGCGACGTCGCGGTGCTGGGCACCGATGGCGTGAGCCAACAGTTACAGGAGAGTTTGTAGATGCCCATCACCCCCACCGCCAAGATCTGGATGGACGGCACGCTGGTGGACTGGGACGACGCCAACGTGCACGTACTCAGCCACACGTTGCACTACGGACTGGGTGCCTTTGAGGGCATTCGCGCCTACAAGACGCCCAACGGCGTGGCGGTCTTTCGCTTGAAGGAACACATGCAGCGCCTGCTCAACAGCTGCAAGATCCTGGACTTAGAGATCCCCTACAGCCTGAAGGATCTCTGCGAGGCGACCAAGAACCTGGTGCGCGTGAACGAACTCAACGAGGGCTGCTACATCCGCCCGATCGTGTTCTTGGGATACGGCGAGATCGGCGTCAACCCGATCGGCTCACCGGTCCAAACGGCGATCGCCGCTTGGACGTGGGGGGCGTACTTGGGCGATCACACCGACTCGGGCGCGCGCATGAAGATCTCCTCGTGGGCGCGCCACTATCCGAACTCGATGCCCACGGCGTCCAAGACCATCGGTGGGTACGTGAACTCGAGCCTGGCCAAAGTTGAGGCCATCAAGGCTGGCTACGACGAGGCGATCATGCTGGGCACCGACGGACGGGTCAGTGAGTGCACGGGGGAGAACCTCTTTATCGTGCGCGACGGGCGCCTCATTACGCCGCCGCCCTCCGAAGCGGGCGCGCTGAGCGGTATCACCTTGTCGTCCATCGTGCGCATCGCCACCGACCTGGGCTATGAGGTGAGTTTCGAGACGTTGCGCCGCGACGACCTGTACCTGGCCGACGAAGCGTTTCTCACGGGAACCGCCGCCGAGGTGGTGCCCATCGCCTCGGTCGACGACCGCGTGATCGGCGACGCGAAGCCTGGTCCGATCACCAGGGCGATTCGCACCACGTACCACCAAGCGGTGCGCGGCGAACGTCCTCAGTACGAGGACTGGCTCGCTCGGGTCTAGAGCCGCCGGGTAACCTCGTCTAGTGGCCCAACCGACGTTTTCTCCCGTTCCGCTGGCTGGCGAAGTGCGTCCCCTCATGGCAACACAGATCCCCGAGATCGGACGGGCAAAGAAGGCGGGTCTCCAGCGTTCCATCAAGCCCCCGGTCGGACGCGGGTTCGGCACGCCAGCACCGGGCGAGGGCTACGCGCTCACGATTGCTGCTCGCGAGTGCGCCAAGCTTGACTTTGCGCGCCCCCAAGACGCCCACGACGTGGCCGTCGGCGTGGGCCTCGTGGCGGCCAAGCGTGCCAGCGCCGTAGGCCGTGGTCCGACTCTGGGTGACGTGCACGTGGCCCTCGACTACTTCTCACTGCGTGAAACTTCGCCCGTGAGTGCCGCGGTCACCAAACCGTTTCGCGGTCTCGCCCACAGTTACGAAGCTCAGCGGCGTTTCGTGGACGCCGTGCCCGCTGAGCATTTGGTCGAGGGTGCCAATAACGTCGCGTCGTTGCACTAGAGCCTTCAAAGAAGAGGGGACAGGATGAGTTTTGGACTCACCGACGAGCAGCGCAGTTTTCGTGATGTCCTGCACGATTTCGTCGACGCCCGCGTGGCTCCGAACGCCGCGCGGTACGACCGTGAACAGGTCTTTCCTCAGGACAGTTTCGACGCCTGCGTGGAGATGGAGTTACCAGCTCTCGGGATTCCCGACGCCTACGGTGGGGCGGGGGCGGACATGGTCACTCAGGCCATCGCCATCGAAGAGATCGCGCGGGGCTGCGCCTCAACATCGGTAACGATTCTCATCTCCAAGCTCGGCATGCTACCGATCATGAACTTCGCCTCCGAAGAGATCAAACACGCGTATCTGCCGCGCATCGCGACCGGCGAAATCCAAGCCAGTTACTGCCTCTCGGAAGCCGACGCCGGTTCGGACGTGGCCTCGATGAGTTGCCGAGCCGAGCGCGATGGCGACGACTACGTGCTCAACGGGTCGAAGTACTGGATCACCAACTCGGGTGTGTCGGACCTCTATACGGTCTTCGCCAAGACGGACCCGAGCGCTCGCGGTCGCGGTATTACGTGCTTCTTGGTGGAAAAGTCGTGGGGACTGGAGTTCCCCTCGCACGAGGACAAGATGGGTCTTCGTGCTTCCCCTACGGGAGAGGTCGTGTTGCGTGACGTGCGCGTGCCCGCTTCTCATCGAATCGGAGACGAGGGCCAAGGATTCTTTATCGCGATGCACACGCTCGACCGTTCGCGTCCGACCATCGGGGCCCAAGCCGTGGGTATCGCCCAAGGGGCCATCGACTACGCCGCTCAGTACATGCAAGGGCGTCGGGCCTTCGGTGGCCCCATTAGCGACCTCCAAGGTCTGCGCTTCATGCTGGCAGATATGGCAATTCGCACGGAGGCCGCGCGCACGCTGGTGTATCGCGCGTGCTCGACCATTGACCAAGGCGACCCCGACGGGAATCTCAGTTACCTGGGCGCGTCGGCCAAGTCTTTCGCCTCGGATACCGCGATGAGTGTGACCACGGACGCGGTGCAATTGCTTGGGGGATATGGCTTTACGAAGGAGTTTCCGGTTGAGCGCTTCATGAGGGACGCCAAGATCACTCAGATCTACGAGGGAACCAATCAGGTGCAGCGCATTGTCGTGGCGAAACATCTGCTCAACTAGCCGTTCAACACGTACGTCGCTCTCAACCCAGTCACCCGAAGTGACGCGAGTTGTCAGTTAGCTCAACTGACTCGATCTTTCGTACGATAGAACGGCGTAGTGGAGATCCTGTTTATCGGTGGTACGGGCGTCATCAGCACAGCGTGCGTGAGCGAAGCGCTCGTTGCGGG
>DATJUR010000102.1:0-11283 GCA_035502215.1 Acidimicrobiales bacterium
GCCGCCACCGCCCGAGTCGAGCGACCCTCCACGAGCACCGCGGTCACCGCATATTTGGCTAGCTCCATGGACACCTCCGTGGGTCGAAGTGTCCCAGAAACTCTGATAGTTGGTGTCCCAGAAACTATGGAACCTCAGACCCCCTCGCCCACCATCGAGGTGACTGTTCTAAATAGCGGGGTCGCCGTTGGCCGGGTGAAACAGCCGATAGAGCAGCGCTCCAAGTGCTCCGCCCAGCAGCGGAGCGATGATGAACAGCCAGACTTGGCGGATCGCGGTGCCGCCGACCACGAGGGCAGGGCCCAAAGAACGCGCGGGGTTCACCGACGTTCCCGTGATCGGTATTCCCACCAGGTGCACCGCGCCGAGCGTGAGCCCGATCACCATGGCTGCCGTCGCCACGTGGGCAGACTTGCTCGTCACACTCAAGATCACAAAGACGAACAGCGCGGTGAGAATGGCCTCGACAATAAAGGCGCCGACGGCGCCGACGTGAATGTGGCTGGCCGTCCCCCAGCCGTCGGTGCCCAGACCAGTTGTTGCGCGATGGTACAGGGGCGAAGTGCAAAAGACTCCCCACAGGACCAGCGCTCCGACGATGCCGCCGGCGAACTGTGCCACCCAGTAGCCAATCGCGTCCTTCAGCGAGAGGCGTCCCGCCACGACGGCACCGATCGTGACCGCTGGATTCACGTGGCAACCCGATATCGGACCCAAGGAGTAGGCGAGAGCCATCAGGGTCAAACCGAACGCGAGGGCCGTGGCCACGACGCCAGCGGCAAAGCTCGACCCGGTCGCACCAAACCCGAAACTGAGCGTGGCCACCCCGACGCCGAAAAACACCAGTATCGCTGTTCCCAGAAACTCGGCCAACAACTTGCGTGACATGTGCCCCTCCCCCGAACGCGCACCAACACACGCGACGTCCGCCCACAACATAGATGCGCCGCAACCAACACGATGACATTCTCTTTACAAAACTCACTCCCCCCGAGGTGAGACTGATAGTTTCAAACTCTGCGTTTTTTGGTTGGGCGATCGTCCGACCCCGTCACCGACGTAACACGGCGGAGTTACTCTGCGGCGACGAATCAGCACGCGTGGCGTCACGTGAAGAACTTGACCGACGGCTCAGGGAGTGCCGACAGTGACAATGACATCCGGTCCCATACTTGAGGCCCACGATCTCGTCAAGAACTTCGACGACTTCGCAGCGGTCAAGGGAATCAGCTTCGCCATTGATCGTGGCGAAAGCTTCGGCTTCCTCGGACCCAACGGCGCCGGCAAGACCAGCACCATGCGCATGATCTCGGCGGTCTCGCAGCCGACCTCGGGCACCCTATCGATTCTCGGTCTCGACCCACGAGACCACGGACCCACCATCCGCGGTCGACTCGGCGTGGTGCCCCAGGAAGACACGCTGGAACTCGAGTTGTCGGTGCGCTTGAACCTCGAAATGTTCGGTCGCTACTTTGACATCCCGCGCCGTACTTTGCGCGAGAGGACCGACGAACTCTTGGAGTTCGCCCAACTAACGGAGCGCGCCAACGACAAGGTCGACGACCTGTCGGGCGGAATGAAGCGTCGACTCACCATCGCTCGCGCGCTCATCAACCAGCCAGAACTCTTGATCCTCGATGAGCCCACCACGGGCCTCGATCCTCAGGCCCGTCATCTGCTCTGGGAACGGCTCTATCGCCTCAAGCGCGAGGGTGTCACGCTCGTTATCACCACGCACTACATGGACGAAGCCGAGCAACTCTGCGATCGACTCGTGGTCATGGATCACGGCGACATTGTGGCCGAGGGTCCCCCGCGCGAACTCATTGCTCGGCACTCGACCCGAGAAGTAGTCGAGTTGCGATTCGACGTGGAGACCCACGACGAGATCGGGCTGCCGTTGTCACACTTTGCCCAACGCATCGAAGTGTTGCCCGACCGGATACTGCTCTACGTCGACCAAGGTGACGACACCTTGCGCGACCTGCACGGTGCCGGCATCGTTCCCGCGAGCGCCCTCGTGCGACGCAGTTCGCTCGAGGACGTGTTCTTGCGTCTGACCGGCCGGACGCTGGTGGACTAGTGGCATCGGGCACCGGCGTCCACTCGCCCGCGTGGCTGCGCAGTTGGCACTATCACGCGACGTTCTACGCCCAGACGTGGCGCGGATCGGTAGCGAGCAACGTCCTGTTTCCGATTTTCTTCCTGGCCTCGTTCGGCGTGGGCGTGGGACACATGGTTGCTCGCCACACGGGTTTGGTTCAAGGTCAGACGTACCTGCACTACATCGCACCCAGCTTGTTGGCGACGACCACCATGCAACTAGGCGAGGGCGAGTCGCTCTGGCCGGTGCTGGCCGCCCTCAAGTGGATTCGCTCCTACCACGCGGCTGCCGCCACTCCCCTGGAGCCCGAGGACATTGTCTATGGCAAGTTGACGTGGGTGGTCACGCGAGCCTTCGCGACCGGAATCTTCTACACCATCGTCATTGGCGCCTTTGGCGCGTTGCAGTCCTGGTGGGCGCTGACTTTGCCCTTCGTCGGAGCCCTCGTCGCGCTCGCTTTTTCGGCGCCGCTCGTCGCCTACGCGGCCCGCTGCCAGTCAGATGGATCGTTCATCGCGATCTATCGCTTCGCGTTCGTGCCGATGTTTCTGTTCTCGGCGACCTTCTTCCCTGTGTCGTCCTATCCCGGATACCTTCGCCCCATCGTCCAGGTGATGCCCCTCTACCACGGGGTCGCCCTGGCGCGCGCCGCCGCCTACGGGCACGTGGCACCCGACGCACTGGTTGGTCACGTCGCGGTTCTCGCCGGGCTCGCGGCCGTGGGAATCTACCTTGGACGGCGCACGATGCGCCGCCGGCTGGTCGACTGATGCTGACGCGCACACTCCCGCACTTCGGATCACGCCGGTCCGTGCACGTGTTCGAGCGCAACTTCATGGTCTACCGCTCGCAGTGGTTGATGCTGGTGTCGGGGTTCTTTGAACCGCTCTTCTACCTCTTGAGCATCGGCCTCGGCCTCAATCACCTCGTGGGACCAGTGCACGTCAACGGTGAGTGGGTGAGCTACGCCACGTTCGTCGCGCCGGGCATGTTGGCCACCTCGGCGATGAACGGCGCGGTCATCGATTCGATCTTCAACACGTTCTTTCGTCTCAAGATCTCTCACGCCTACGACGCGATTCTCTCCACTCCCCTGGACGTTACCGACGTCGCCCTGGGCGAAGTGTGGTGGGCGCTGGCGCGAGCGGCACTCTACGGCGCCTCGTTCCTCGTGTGCATGGCTGCACTCGGCGACGCCGCCACGCCCTGGGTCATCTTGTGTTGGCCCGCGGCGATCCTCACGAGCTTTGCCTTCAGTTGCGCGGGCCTTGCCGCGTGCACTTTCCTGCGCTCGTGGCAGGACTTCGATCTTGTCGCCCTGGTGCAACTGCCGCTGTTTCTCTTTTCGGCGACCTTTTTTCCCATCACGCTGTATCCCGCGTGGCTCGGCGCGATCGTCTCGTTCTCGCCGCTATATCAGGCCGCGGCCCTACTGCGAGGACTCGACCTGGGCCAGTTCCAGTGGATCATGCTGGTGCGCACCGGCTACCTCGTTGCGATCGCGCTGTGCGCGCTGACGTTTGCCTCCCGTCGGTTCCAGCGCATTCTCGTTCCCTAATCCGCTACAGGAAAGCGGTGCGCGAGAGCCAGTGCTCGAGTAGCGACCGGTCTCCGCGCACCACCACCGGAACCGCCGAGAGGTCGCAACGGCGCAAGACCACGCTCACCAGGTCGCTCGACGCACCCGAGAGTTCAACGTCAGGGTCGACGTAGGAGTCGAGGAACTCATATCCGCCCTCGCCAAGCCGGACACTCCACTGGCCCTCGGGGTCGTTCGAGTGAAAACGGAGGAACTCTTCGCTTCGACCATCGCGGGCGCGCAGCGAAATATCGGCGTCGCTGGCCATGTTCGCAAGAAACTCGTCGATCGCGTCGAACGCGATCCCCGGTTCTATCGGTGAGGGCGCGCGCGTCGCCAACTCCAGGTCGAGGCGATGAACGAAGGTCTCGTGAAGTTGGCGACGCGACCAAAAGCGCACGTGCTGGTCAGCCCCCCAGGCCCACATCGACTCATCGGGGTCCGCGGCCCTCAGCACCTCAACGAGTTCTGCTCCGCCCTCTCGTATCCACACTTCATCAATAACGTCATCCGCGAGCACGCGCGGGATGCGCGCCGGCGCGCGCCGCGCGACGAGCAACGTGGCCCAGCGGTGCACGGAACCCAGGTGACGGGCCAACTCCTCCACCGACCAGTCCGGACATGACGGGACCTGGCTCGTTCGGTCGGCGGTCGCGTACCCGTCGGCGAAGCGATCGACTTCACTCGCGAGTGCATCGCAGTAGTCCTCGTGGTTCACGTCCCGATGCTACGGGCTCTCACCACCACGGCCTAGTGTCAGAGAGGGCGCGAGCCAACCGAGTGGATCGAGTTGCAACGTGGCGTTCTGGTCACCGCACGTCGAGGTCATCACGCTCTTCGTCGACGACGTCGAGCGAGCCAAGACCTTCTATGGTGACGTCTTCGAACTCGAGACCGTATACGAAGACGCCAACTCCGCCGTGGTGAAGTTCGACAACCTGATTATCAACTTGCTTGACGTGCGCCAAGGCCACGAACTCATCGGTCCGGCGACCGTGGGGTCGGGCCCGTCTGGCGCGCGCGTTTTGTTCACCATTCCCGTAGACGACGTTGACGCCGCGTGCGAAGAGTTGGCCAAACGAGGCGTGACTCTGGTAAATGGACCGATGGATCGACCCTGGGGAATACGCACCGCGAGCTTCATGGATCCCGACGGCCACCTCTGGGAGTTCGCTGGGGACCTCAGGGACTGAGGCCGCGCATGGCGCGAGCGAGGGCCTCATTTGTTGCCAAGTACTGTAGAACGAGTGTCTCTGCCCCCTACCACCATTGACGTTGACGAGACGCCGATAGAGCCCGTCGAGAAGAAGCGCTCGACCAAGCGCTCCTTGACTGAGTGGGGCATCGTCGTGGTCGTTGCCGTGGTGATCTCGATCCTCATTCGCACGTTCGTTTTTCAGACCTTCTACATCCCCTCGGGCTCGATGGAGCCGACCCTTCAGGTCGGCGATCGCATCGTTGTCTCCAAGCTGAGTGTCGAGTTCGGCACGATCCACACTGGCGACATCTTGGTCTTCCGGGCTCCCAAGGCGGTGGCGAGCGACTGCGGCGATGACGTGGCCGACCTCGTCAAGCGCGTGATCGGCCTACCGGGCCAGACCATCTGGTCCAAGGGCAACACGATCTACGTCAACGGCAAGGTGCTCGCCCAACCCTGGACTCACGTCGCTCAGATCGGGCCGCGGCCAATCGAGAAGACCCACATCGCCAAGAACCACTACTTCATGATGGGCGACAACGAGCCCAATTCTTGTGACAGCCGGTACTGGGGAACGATTCCGCGCTCCTCGGTCATCGGAAAGGTCTTCTTTCGCCTGTGGCCACTGTCGCACCTGGGATTTCTCTAACCCGTCAGAGGGTGGGCCACGAAGAATGCCCACATGAGGTTGTTCGCGCTGATGGCCCGCGATTGGGGACCGAGCACCGCGGTCAGTGCCGAGGGCATCGCGGGCCCACCCGGCCACTCGTGTCCCTCGCCCATCACTTCATATAGCTCGACGCTCGCGTTGTTCGCGCACGCGTCATAGGTCGTGAGTTTGACGTTCTTGGCGGGCGTCGTCGTGGTGGGCGACGCCGAGCAGCCGTCCTGTTTGGCCCACTTCATCGCCGCGCTCGGCACCGAGTAGGTCCAATACGCCTGGCCGTGACCGTCAAAGGGATCAACGGGATCGGCCGAGCCGTGAAAGGAGATGAGGGGAACGGCCCGTGTGGTCGGGCACGGATCGGCCCGGCGCAGGCCGCTGACGGGTGCCACAGCGGCGAAGAGCCCCGAGTCGTCACACGCCAGCTGACTCGCCTCACGAGCCCCGCCCGAAAACCCCGTCGCGTACACCTCGTCTTTGTTGACGCAGTATCGGGTCTCGAGAATACCGACGAGCTTGGTGAGAAAGCTGATGTCATTGGGTGAGCCCTTGGGTACTGCTCGACCTCCAATGAGCGGCACGCCCGGAACGTTCCAGTCATAACCCGTGCCGTCTCGAATCAGACCCTGCGGGTAGGCGACGATGAAGTCGTCGTGATTCGATGTCTTGTTCATACCGGTAAAGAGCATCTGTTCGTACGCCGTCGATCCACTGCCGTGCAGGTTGAGCACGAGGGCGAGCGGGGTCGCGTCCGAGGAGCCCTTGGGCAGATGAACGATGGCGCTGCGGGTGAATCCATTCACCTCCAGACTCAACGTCGCAGAGCTGTGCGGTGACGAGCATCCCGTTGCGGTGGCCGCGTCGCTCGGTGAGCTCGTCGACGCGTACACTCCCAGCACCGCAAGGCTCGTGAGCGCCATCGAGAGCGCCGCCACGCCGATTCGAGAGCGACCAGAGCGAATCATGCTGCCTCCATTCTCGGTGCACCCCGTCGGGATTTATGCAACCTGGTTGCCTAAATGCTATCGTGGGGTGTGGCGCAAAGTGAGGTCATGCTCTTCGGGGATGTCCTGGCCCTCGCGCGCCGTAGTTGGGTGCGAGCCCTGCGCCAGAGTCTCGCCGCCCAGGGGTACCACGACTACCGACGCAGTGACGGGCTGGCGCTTCGCTTCTTCTCGTTGGGACCCCACTCGCTCGGAGCGTTCGCCGATCTCACCGGTACGTCGCGCCAGGCCGCGCGCAAGGTCGTTACCGGGCTGATTGACCGGGGCTACGCCACACTCATCACTGACTCCCGTGACGCGCGGCGGCGCCTGGTGGTGCTGACCAAGGAGGGCGACGCGTACGCCGACGCGGTGGTCAAGACCCTGGAGAAACTCAATCGTCACATCCAGGCCAAGGTTGCCCCGGATGAACTACGCGTCGCCGTCGATGTCCTGAGGTTCGTGCGCGACAATATCGGCCGCTAGGGTGAGCCGCGAAAGGGGGGCCATGAAGATCCTCATCATCGGTGGAACATCGTTCGTCGGTCGCTCGATTGCGTGGTCGGCGTGGCACTGTGGGCACGAGGTCAGCGTTTTCAATCGAGGTGTCACGCCGAGCGACTTGCCCGAGTCCGTCACCAGGCTCATCGGCGATCGCCAGAGTGATCTGCACGCCCTGGCCGGCCACTCCTTCGACGCCACGATCGATGTCACGGCGTATCGCCCGAGCGACGTGGAGCGCCTGGCTGACACGCTCGAGAGCCGGGGTGGTCACTACGTGCAGATCTCGTCGATCTCGGCGTACCGCGAGCCGCGCGAACCCGGCTTGAGCGAAGACCGCCTCGAACTCGAGGACGACCCCGATGACCTCAACGCCGACATCGCTGTGGCGTACGGTCCACTCAAGGCCGCCAGCGAGCGCGCCGGATGGGCACACTTTGGCGAGCGCTCCACGATGGTGCGCCCGACATTCGTCGTGGGGGCCTTCGACGCGACCCTGCGCTTTCCCTACTGGGTCGAACGGGTGCGTCGCGGCGGGGTGATCGCCGTGCCCGGGCCGGGCAATTCGTACCTGCAGTGGATCGACGCACGCGACCTCGCAAATTTCGTCGTCCATCTCGTCGAAGCGGGACGCTCGGGAGCCTTTCACACCACCGGACCGATGGTTGGTCAGCGCTTCGTTGAGACCATCGAGCAAATCGCCGCACAGATCGCTCCGCCCGGCACCGTGCTGGAGGTGGTCAGTGCCGAAAAGATCAAGGAGGCCAAGTTGAGGCGCCGGTTTCCGCTCTGGTCGCCCGAGACGGAAAATGTCATGGCTCTGGACTCCTCGTTGGCCCTGAGCGAGGGCCTCTCTCTGCGGCCGCTGGGCGACACCGTAGACGACGTCGTCGAGTGGTGGGCGGACCGAGCGTGGCCCGAACACTGGTTGAGCGCCGAGAAGGAAGCTGACCTCCTTGCGCTCTGAGAAAATCTGATACGAATCGGGCTCGAGCGGACAGAGGAAAGTCATGGGCGCAGAAGAGGAGGCTCGCTTCGCCCGACTCGTCCATGAGCACTCGGCGGCCGTGGGCAACTACTTGCGTCGTCGGCTCTATCCCTTGAGCGCGAGCGATCTCGACGACCTGGTGGAAGAGACCATGATCGTCGTGTGGCGCCGCCTCGATCGGGTACCCCAGGACGCCGAACTGCCCTGGATGTTGGGGGTTGCGCGCAACGTCCTGCGCAACGCCCGGCGATCGAAGACCCGCCGTAGTGCCGTCCAAGCGCGTCTCGTTGCGACGGCACACGACGCGTCAGCCGAAGAGAACGTCGTCGCCGACGAGAGTGTGCGCCACGCGCTGAACTCGCTGAGCGAGGACGACCGCGAGATCCTCTTACTTCATGCCTGGGATGGACTCGACACCCAGGCGCTCGGGACGTACTTCGCGATCAGTACCAACGCGGCCGCCGTGCGACTCTCGCGCGCTCAGCGCCGATTCCGCGAGATCCTCAACGACAAGCAAGTCGAGTGAAAGTTTTATGCGCCCGCGACAGAACCCAGATAGGAAGGAGGACGAATGAGCGGTCTCGATGATCGTTTGGCTGCGCTCGATCCCGCCGCTCGCGAACCGTACCAACCGCGCGAACTGGACAAGATGATCGCTCGCATCGTCTCGTCCTCCCCGTCGCCCACCTTCACACCGTGGTGGCGACGACTTCGGGTGCGCTTGGGCGGCGCTGTCGTGGTGGCCGGTGCGCTCACGGCGGGTGCCGTCGCTCTCTTCACCAGCGGTGCGGCCTTGCCGGTCCTCGCCGTCCAGGGCGCCTATCAGGCTGTTCCCTCGGCGCTGGGTTCCACGTTCGCGGCTGCGGCCAGCGAGCGGGTCCGATTCAGCGCTGGCGCGTCGCTGAGCGCCCAGGCGCGAAGCGGCCGCGTGTACGAACTCCAATCTCCCGCGTCCAGCGAGCGCGCCGCGCGCCACGTGGCCACGGTCTTCGGCGTCACCGGCGAACTCCGACACCGCGCAGACAACTGGGTGACGACCGATCGCGCGGGGGCGTCCCTGGACTATCAGGCGTCGGCCATTCCGCAATGGTTCTACTCGTCGACCACGTATCTCGTCGCGCCGGCTACGAAGTCCGACACGGCGTCGGTGCCGATGCCCAGTCACGCCACGCTCTTGGCCGATGCGACCCAGTACGTGACGAAGCTGGGACTACGCTACGGCCTCGCCTCACCACGGTTCTCGGCGTCGACGGTCTCGGTGACGAACTCGAGCGGCGCTCCAGCCGAGCAGAGTCAGGAGCGACTCAGCGCAGTGGTCACGGTGGGTTCGCGAGCGACCGACCAGACCCTGAGCATCACGGTGGGTTCGAGGAATCAATTAATTTACGCGCAGGGTCCCGACTTTCGAGTACGCGCGAGCTCCGCCTATCCCCTCGTCAGCGCCCGCGCCGGGGTGAAGGGTCTAGAGGCGACCGAGCGCTCCCTCGCCGGGTCCGCCACGTCGCCACTGCTCGAACGCGTGGTGCTGCGTCACGCCACGTTGTCGCTTCGTGCATTTCACCTGAGTCACGGCTCGACGTGGTTGCTTCCCGTCTACACCTATTCGAGCGGGTCAAAGAACGCCGCGACCTGGAGCGAACTCGCCGTTGAGCCCACGTACCTGCGCCTCGGCCCCGGGGTGGCGCAGCGCGTGCTTCAACCAGCTCAGTAGGTCCCGTTAACGTTGAACGAGTTGTTCACGTGGCGAACCTGGATCTGGCCGATACCCACTTGGAGATTCATCACCAGCACGGCCCCCGAATGTTCCTTCGGGGGTACCGAGGTCGGCGCGATCTGTTCGTTCAGCACGTCACCGATGCCCGCGTGCGTCTTGAGGTACACCGTGACGCCCTGGGGCACGTCGACGACCAGCGCTCCCACGCCCTGGGTTGCCGTGATGTAGGTGGTGCCCGAAAACGACACGTGCGAAAGGTCGATGGTCGACGCGCCGATGGCGCCGCGATAGGTTCGCTGCACCTGGGACACCGTCGTGGGCGACCAATTTTTCACACCGCTGCCACCTCGCACGGGCACGCCGATCTCGTGAACGGTGATGATGAACACGCCCGAGAGCAAGATGAGAAAACTTACTCCCGCGAGAAACACGAGACCGAGGAGCCGGCGAAAGGTAAGGCGCCGTGCGGGTGTGAAGAGCGCCAACACCGCAACCACGACCAAAAAGAACAACCACAGCAGAGCAAAGGGCAGTCCCAGCGCGGTCATGTTGTGCACGGCCGCAAAGACGACGATCGCGAGCACGACGATGCCAAAGGGGATCGCGTAGCGCAGCCACTTGACGCGCGGCGCATCTTCTACCTCGACGACGTCGCCTTCGGGGGTGTCCGCGCGGGGAATGAGCGCCCACATCGCGAGGTAGATCGCCACGCCGAGCCCGTAGACGACGGCGAGCACCACGAAGACGACGCGCACAATGTTGGCGTCGACGTCGAATCGCTCGGCGATGCCTCCGGCGACACCGCCAAAGACCTTCTTCGTCGCACTTCGGTGCAGGGTCGCCGCGCCGCGTTCGGGTGCGCTGGGCTGCTCGTCGGCGTGGGGAGTACTTTCAAGGGGCTGATCCATGTACCCCAATGTAAGTTCTCGCTCTTCGTGCTCTCATCAGGGCGATCCCCGACGGGACCCCGGAGGTGGCGCCGCGATTCAGGGTTTCCCCCGACACCGCTCGCCACAGCGCGGTGCGAGACTAGATCCGAGGACAGCACGGGAGTGACGTGAGTACACAGACGCCTACGCGAGCGACGATTGGAGTGCCGGTACGCCCCCTCCAACGGGGTGTCGACAACGCGATCCTCGGGGGCGTCTGTGGTGGACTCGCCATTCGACTGGGCGTGCGCGAACGGGTCGTACGAATAGTGTTCTGCCTGCTCGCCCTGGTGTCGGGCGTCGGTCTTCTCGTGTACATGTTGTTGTGGCTGGGAGTGCGACGCGCCGACGAGTCGCGCTCAATCGCCCAGCGCCTCGTCGGTCGACGCCACCAGGTCGTCAACGTCGTCATCGGTGTCGGCGCCATTGTCGCAATCTTCCTGGTGTTAAATCGACTCGGCATGCCGGACCTCGGAATCTACGCGTGGCCGTTCTTTCTCACGGTGATCGGTGCCGTCGGGGTGTGGCGAGGGGCGTCGCCCGAGGAGCTAGCCCACCTTCACGAACTCGCCAAGTCAGCCCCGGTCGTCGGGGTGGCCGCCTCGCGGACTCGATGGAGCTTC
>DATJUR010000103.1:0-7007 GCA_035502215.1 Acidimicrobiales bacterium
TGGCACCTACGAAGATGACAGCTCGCAGTACTGGCGTGAGCTGACTGAGGTCCTGAGTCCCGCGTTGTCGATCCTGGTTCTCGGCCACGGCAAGGGCAAGGCCAACGCCTCGCACCACTGGGTCTCCTACGTCGAAAAGGAACGTCCTGACGTCGCCGCAAAGATCCTCGCCGACGTGCGAGTTGACATTGATCACCTCGACGACGAGCAGATCCTGCGATACGCGCAGCGCTACTACGACGACGAGGCGCCCCGAGAGGAGTGGGGCAGCACCTAAGTGCTCAGCGGCGTGACGCTACAGCGCAAACGCCTCGACATCGACCAAGGGTCGAAGAACGGCCACCGCTCCCGACACCGCACCCGTCGAGTCCCTCAGCAATCCCAGCGTCATCGCCAGATCGACGACGCGACCGTCCGCGGTTGTCGCCCTCACGTGCCCAGCCCGACCACCGTGCGTGAGCGTCCCCGAGTCGATGGCGGCGTGGAAGCCCGCCACGTGACGCGCGCGAAACTCCTCGGGAATGACCGGCACCATCGAGCCGCCAATCATGGTCTGCGCGCTATAGCCAAGCAGAGTCTGCGCAGCGGGGTTCCACGAAGAGATTTTGCCGGTCATGTCAAGGGTCACGACGGCGTCCGCCATAAAGTCGATGGCCTCTTGCTGGATGCTGGTTGGCTCGCTCGCGCTCACGGCGTCTCCTCGAATCAGTCCTTCGCGAACGTAGCACCATCTCTTACGCCGGGCCTCCAGCTTCCACCTCGCCACCGCGACCACCGCACTACGGTCCCGTGAGATAGTGCGGTGGTCAGATGGAAAGATGGTGGCAGAACAGCAATGGGGGCACCAACCAGCATGTTCCAGCAACTCAGTGGGGCGACACGACTCTTTCCAATCATCGGTGACCCGATCGTCTACGCAGAGTCCCCCGATCGCTTTACCCGGACTCTGGCCGACCACAACATTGCGGGCATCTGCATCCCGATGCAGGTGCCCACAGACGATCTCGCCGCCGTCATGGCGGGGCTTTCCGCGGCACGAAACGTCGACGGGATCCTGGTCACGATGCCTCACAAGTTCAGCGCGCTTTCGTATTGCGCGAGCACTTCGGGGCGCGCGCGCGTTTTGCGCGCCGTGAGCGTCATGCGACGCCAACGCGACCAGTCGTGGCACGGCGACATGCTGGACGGCCTCGCCTTCGTGGAGGCCCAACAGAACCGGGGCGCTCAGATTGCGGGCGGGCGGGCGCTTCTCATCGGCGCGGGGGCTGCCGGTCGCGCCATCGCGGTGGCACTCCTGGACGCCGGGGTTGACACTCTGCTCGTGTACGACGACGACACGTCGCGAGTCACCGCCCTGCTGGACGCGACACCACGCGCCGAGAGGCGTCTCGTGGCGGCCACTTCGCCGGACCCGCGCAACTGTGACCTGGTCTTTAACGCGACTCCGATGGGTATGAACGAAGGAGATCCGCTCCCCCTCGACGCCGCGCTGCTCACCTCGTCAATGTTCGTAGGCGACGTGATCGCCGGACACGGCACCACTGCGCTCATCAGGGCCGCGCTCGACACTGGCTGTCGCACCGCCGACGGCAATCACATGGTGGATGCCGTTCAGGGTCTGATGCTCGACTTTATGTGCGCCGACAACTCGTAGTCAGAGTCGTCGACGCCGTCACGCGTGTCGGTTTGGTTGCAGTATCGCCTTAATCACGCCACCCGTGCGCAGATCGAAGTCTTCGAAGAACGCCGGAGCGTCGTCGAGCGTTCCGTGGTGGGTGACGACCACGCTGGGCTTCGCACGACCCGAGGTGACCATGTCGCGCAGGAGCACGGTGTAGCGCCGATCGTGCGTGCGACCAAAACCCACCGTCACACCTTTGGAGAACAGAGTCGCCCAGGGGACCTCAAGGTGTCCGTCGGCGGTGCCGTTGGGAGCGGGGTGAAGGTCCCTTTCGGCGTAGACCCCGGCGATGCCGAGTCGTCCCGTCGGATTGACGAGACGGGCGAGATCGCTAATGACCTGGCGGGGATTCTCCTCGTTCGGATTCGCGCGGTCGTGGGCTTGAAAGCCGACGGCGTCGATACCGACCTCGACACCATCCATACTTTCTTCGCCAAAGGGAAGTCCACGTCGATGGCGGAGCTCCTTGATCTGTGCGACGGGATCACCGCTGGAAAAGTCGATGGGCGTGGCGCCAATCTCGCCTGCCTTGTCCAGGCGGTCCCGTATGTGGTCAACGACGTAGACCTCGCTGGCCCCCTGGAGCAGGGCGCTGTAGGCACTGAGGAGCCCGATCGTGCCCGCACCGAAGACCGCAACCGTTGAGCCGGGCCTCACTCCTGCGATGACCGTCGCGTGCCAGCCCGTGACAAAGGCGTCTGCGAGGAGAACGAAGTCGTCCTCGCGTGCGTCATACGGCTCGCCCGGAACCGGTATGCAGTTCGCGTCGGCGAATGGAACCCGCAGCAGCTCCGCCTGAGCGCCGCGATACGGGCCCATTCCCGCGTATCCGTAAGCGGCGCCAAACTCGCCCGGTCGAACTCGCAGGCAATCGGCCGAGAGACCCCGCGCGCAGTTCACGCACACGCCGCAGTAGAGGTGAGTAGGGATTACGACTCGGTCGCCGATCTTGACCATCGAGACATCTGTACCCGCGCGCTCGACAACGCCTAACGGCTCGTGGCCAAACACGAGCCCACAGGTCGCCCCGGTGCGTCCGTCATACATGTGAAGGTCGGAGCCGCAGATGGCGCTCGAGGTAATTCGAACCACGACGTCAGATGGTTGCTCGAGTTCGGCGTCCGGTACGTCGCGGACCTTGAGCGAGCGGGTGTCTTCAAAGACGACTGCTTTCACGGGTACCTCGATTCACGGCTGCACCCGAAACCTTCGGCCGGCGTCTCGAGCGCCGCAGTACGTTGCGTTCAGGGCAATACTGTCCGACTTTGCTCGTGCGTGCAACCACTGAAGCGATCGCGAGGGGCTACTGCTCCTTCGGGTAGCGACCCAGGCATCGAAGAAGAAACTGAGCGAAACGACCGACGTTCTCGCTGCGACCTTTGGCCACTTCGTGATCGAGTCGATTTCCCCGCGCACCGCCACTATCGCTGGCGAGGCCGGCCAAGTGAATGTTGTTAACCTCGGCCCCTTTTGGAACCTTGGCCAGACGCCGGCGCATCTTCCTTGGCTTGTTTCCCGCTTCACCCATTGGCACAGCATCTCACACTTGCTCGGCGGGCTGAGGCCGCCCGAGGCGCGAGATACGGCCGAATAGCTCAGTTCAAGTTGAAAACGACCGTGACGGTGGTCGAGACCGTCTTGCGAATCGTCGTGGTGTCGTAGACGCCGCCGCTGGAGACTTCGACGGATCCCACGGCGTTGACTTGGAACGGCCCACTGCGGGCGCTGCGAACCGATCCCACTGTCCCGCCGGTAGCAGAGACGAGTGCGATGGCCCTGGCCTTGGCGTCGCGCATGGCCGCGGCGATCAGTCGCGGCCGGAGCTTTTGCAAAGTACTCACGTAGTACTGCGGTCCCGAGGAGTCGATGTTGGCCCCCGTCTCTAACACCTGGCCAATGCCCTGGCTGAGCTTTTGAATCAGATAGACATTGTCGGAGTTCACGGTGACGTTACGACTGGCCTGATAGTTCAGGATCTTGCCGGTGGGATTGCCGTTGATGTACTGCTCGTTGTCCGACGTCGAGACGCCGCTCAGCACCAACTTCGAGACGTCGATCCCCCCACGCTGGAGGTACGCGCTAAGGGACTTCACGTCCGCGGCCACCTCGGAGACCGCTTCTTGGGCCGTGGGGGCGATCTCCTGGGCGGTCAGCGTCCATATCACTTGGTTGGCTGAGACCGAGGCCGATGCCTCTCCGGTAATCGTGATGCCGGTGTTGCTGCCGCGCACCGAGACCCCGCGCCCGACCGCCATGAGTCCAATCACCAGGGCCACCGCGAGCAGCAGGGAACCGACCATCAACGCGACGCCGGTCGGTATGCGTGGCTTCAGGTCGCTCACGAGCGGAGATTACCTCACCGCAGTGTTCGCAACTCGTTCGCGCTATGTCGTGGGCTACTTGAGGAGACGAGACATGCGCCGATCGGCCAGCACTCGCCCACCCGTCTGACAGGTCGGACAGTACGTGATCTCGTGGGTCTCAAAGGATACCCGGCGCAAGGTGTCACCACAGGCACTCGGACAGAACTCCTCGGCGCGACCATGGACCTTGAAGCGTCCGCCCAGCTTGGATTCCGACAGTCCTCCTTGACGAGTGCGCTCCAGTTCGAGTGCCTCGGTCAAGACGTCGGTCGCGGCGCTAAGCAGGGCTTCACGTTGGGGCGCCGTGAGCGAGTGAAGCGAGGCAAAAGGAGAGAGTCGAGCTCGGTGCAAGATGTCGTCACCCCAGCCGCGGCCGATGCCCGACACCACGTGTTGATCGCGCAGGTCGGTGGTCAGGCGGCGCCTCGAGTCGCTCGTACGAATGACGTCGGCGAACGCCTCGCTGCCCGGCTCGGGTCCCAGACCCGCCAGTGGCCCGTCGTCTCCTGGCGCCAGCACCCACCACGCGACCTTTCGATGCGTGCCGTGTTCGCGCACGAGCACCCCGATCCCCGGGGCCTCGAGGCCCGACGCATCCCCCGCGAAGACGAAGCGCACCGCCGAACCGCGAGGCCGTGTGCTCTTAGGCGGAGCTTCCACGTCGAGTCGTCCCGCCTGCGACAAGTGAATCACGATGCGCGTGGCGTCATCGAACTCGAAGACGAGATACTTGGCCCGGCGGCCAACGAATCTCAACTGATGAGACAGTAGAGAGTCAGTTGCGGGCTCGTAGGTCTTGAGCGACGAGAAACCCAATAAGTCGACGCTAATGAGCGTGGTGTTGGCGAGAAGCGCACTGAGTCGCTCGGCCAGAGCTTGCATCTCGGGCAGTTCGGGCACGACACAATGTACCCATAGCCGGTTGCTGGTCCCAGGCGTCGCCGTCACTCGCCATGGGCGCGTAGGGTGCCAACGATGATTGCGCTGTCTGTGCTTGATCTGGCCACCGTCGCGACCGGTTCGACACCCGCCCAGGCACTGCGCGAGACCACGGATCTCGCTCGAGAGGTCGAACGTCTCGGCTATCACCGACTTTGGGTAGCCGAGCACCACGCCATGTTGGCCATCGCGAGCTCGGCGCCCGCAGTCGTCATCGCGCACGTGGCGAATGCGACGACGACGATCCGGCTCGGTTCGGGAGGCGTGATGCTGCCCAATCACGCGCCCCTGGTCATCGCGGAGCAGTTCGCCACGCTCGAGGCGCTCCATCCCGGGCGCATCGACCTCGGGCTCGGGCGCGCCCCGGGCACCGATCCGCGTACCGCCCTCGCCCTTCGCAGGAGCCCCGACCTTCGCGCCGCGTCCTTTCCCGATGACGTGGTGGAACTGATTGGCTACCTGCTGCCACGAGAGGGCGCGCGAGCCCATCCCTTCGCCACCCCGGGCAGTGGCTACCTACCCGAGGTGTGGCTGCTTGGGTCGTCGACCTACAGCGCGCAACTGGCCGGGATGCTCGGGCTCCCGTTCTCCTTTGCGTACCACTTCGCGCCGCAACTGCTCGATCAGGCCCTTTCTTTGTATCGAGAGAACTTCCAGCCCTCTCAACTCCTGGATCAGCCTCGGGTGATGGTGGCGGTCTCCGTGCTGTGCGCACCCACCGGCGACGAGGCGCAGTTTCTCGCCGGGACGTCCGCCTTGACGGCGCTGCAACGCCGCTCTGGGGCGATCGGACTGCTTCCCTCACCCGAGGAGGCGGCGGCCTACCCCTTTAGCGACGAAGAGCGACTCTTCGTCAATGAGTCGCTGGCGTCCCACGTCATCGGCGACCCCGCGACAGTGCGACGAGGACTCGTCGAGCTCGCGAAGCGCACCAACGCGGACGAACTCATGCTCTCGACTCGCACGCACGACTACGAAGCGCGCGCCCGGTCATTTCAACTCATTGCGGAGTGCTGGGGTCTCACTCCCCCCACCTCCTAGCCAGTAGCGCAGTTTCCCGCGCATCGCGCGCCGAGTCGAGCAGTCGACGGGTCAGGACGAGGTGACCACCCCGGTGATAGTCGCTCGCCGGTTCGCCGCGAGCCCGCGATATTTCGTCGACACACCCCGGGCGCTCAACACGAATCTCGCGACTCGATAGTGAGCGTGAACCAGGAGGGCCTCGAGTCCACGCTCGGTGGCTTTTGCTCGACGCAGGCTCAGCTCCCGGTTGTAGGACTTCAGATAGACGTTGTCGGAGGTCGCCACAATCGACACGCGCGTGATGTGGTCCTCACGGATCTTGTGCGCCGCTACCACCAACGTGGCGTGAGAGCGAGCGCCGATCGAAAACTGGCCTTCGGCGAAGAACACCACGCCGATCGTGATCGTCTTGGGAGCGCACCTCGGTGCTCCCGCGCTCCCGCACGTGGCGGGCGAGAGATGAATCGTGAGCGTCACCTTCGCGCTGGTGCCGTACGCGTTGGTCGCCGTGATCGAGAACGTGAAGGGACCCGTTCCTGTAAGACCGCTCACCGTGCAGCCGAGGCTGGTGGTCGTGCACACCACCTCGCCACTGGCGTTGGTGACGGTGTAGTTGGTGATCGCTCCGCCCCCGCTGGACGCCGGTGGTTGCCAGGTGATGTCGCCACTGCCGTTGGCGATCGAACCGCTCGGCGTCTGTGGAGGGCCCGGCGCGGTGCTGGCGCTCGACGAGGGTGGTGAGGACGGTCGAGAGTGAGTCGGTGTCCACACCGCGTAAAGCACCGTGTCAGCGCTTATCGTGAGCGTGGCCCCCGCACTGTACGACGTGCCCGAACCGTTGGCGGCGCTGTTCCAACCCCCGAAGGTATAACCGGTGTCAACGAGGTTCCCGGTGTTGGCGAGGACCGTGGCACTCGTGCCCGAGTAGTAGGGTCTCGACGGGTCACTCGGCGCTGAGCCGGCGGTGTTGCCGTTGCCGCTGTAGGTGAGGGTGTACTGGG
>DATJUR010000104.1:0-4397 GCA_035502215.1 Acidimicrobiales bacterium
AACGTGGAGGTCACGGGCTCGGTGCGCCTCAACGGATTTGAGGTGGTGGGAGCGAGCGAGAAGGCCAAGCGCCAGATCTGGGGTACCGAAGTCGCCATGATCTTCCAGGACCCCATGACCTCACTCAATCCCGTCGTGCGCGTGGGTAAGCAGATCGACGAGATCTTGCGCGTGCGCATGGGCATGACCCGCGCGGCCGCCAAGCAGCGGGCCATCGAACTACTCGAGCTCGTTGGTATTCCCTCGCCGGCCGAGCGCTACCGCGTGTACCCGGGCGAGTTATCAGGGGGCATGCGTCAGCGCGTCGTGATCGCCACCGCCCTCGCCGGTTCGCCTCAACTACTCATGGCCGACGAACCGACGACCGGCCTGGACGTCACGATCCAGGCCCAGATCCTGAACCTGCTCGACGGGATCAAGGAGAAGATGGGTACCGCTATCGTGCTCGTGACCCACGACCTGGGCGTGGTAGCTACTCGCACGTCGCGAATCGTCGTCATGTACGCCGGTCGCGTGGTCGAGACCGGCACGACGCGCGACGTCTTCTATCGCCACCGCATGCCCTACACCCGAGCGCTCCTCGAGAGTTCGCCCAAGGTGTCCAGCCCCTCGCACACGCGATTGCTCGCCATTCCCGGACGACCGCCCAACTTGCTCGATCTTCCGCCGGGGTGCGCCTTTGCGCCTCGGTGTGCGAGCGCCACCGAGCAGTGCCGCGTCGAACGGCCCGAGCTGCGCGCGTCCGAGGAACCCGGACACACCTTTGCGTGCTGGAACCCGCTGTCGATCAGCCAAGGAGTGCGCCCATGAGCGAGACCCGCACTCCCTTGTTGCGCGTGCGTGATCTGACGGTCAGTTTCGGGCATCGCCACAAGATCAGCGCCGTCGCGGGGGTGAGCTTTGACATCTACGAGGGTGAGACCTTGGGCCTGGTCGGCGAGTCGGGGTGCGGCAAGACCACCACCGGACGCGCGCTGATGCGCATCGTCGAGCCCACCTCGGGCACCATCGAGCTCGAAGGCGTCGACATCACCACCAAGAAGGGTTCTTCGCTGCGCCAACTGCGCACCCGGATGCAGATGATCTTCCAGGACCCCATCAGTTCGCTCAATCCTCGTCGTCGCGTGCGCGACATCGTCGCCGAGCCCTTGGACTGCTGGAAGAGCGTCGAGGGCGAGGCGCGCCGTGAGTTAGTGAACGACCTGCTGAACAAGGTGGGCATCGACCCCCAGGTCTACGGAGATCGCTACGCGCGCCAGTTTTCGGGTGGTCAGTGCCAGCGCATCTCGATTGCCCGTTCGCTCGCGATGCGACCCAAGCTGCTGATCTGCGATGAGATGGTCTCGGCTCTCGACGTGTCGGTACAGGCCCAGATCCTCAATCTGCTCGAGGACCTCAAGCAGGAGTACGGTCTCACGCTGCTCTTCATCGCCCACGACCTCGCCGTGGTGAAGAACGTCTCGGACCGCGTGGCGGTCATGTATCTGGGCAAGATCTGCGAGATCGGGCCCGCCGACACGCTCTACGCCACGCCCGAGCACCCCTACACAAAGTTCCTCTTGGGTGCGGCCCTGGAGGCCGACCCCGACGCGCCGCGACCCGACGACGTGTTGGGCGGCGAACCGCCCAGCCCACTCAACCCGCCCAGCGGGTGTCGGTTCCGTACGCGCTGTCCCTTCGCGACCGAGAAGTGCGCCAACGAAGAACCCGAACTCCAAGAGATCGTGCCGGGCCACCGCGTGGCCTGTCACTACCCGCTGTCCATCGCCCTCGAAAGGGCGTAGACGCTACTCGCTGTCGGCCGCCTCGGGCGCCTTAGGCGCGTCAACGACCTCGGCGTCGACGACCTCCGACTCATCGTCGTGCTTGGGTGCGAGTTCCGTGGCGTACTCGGCCCAGGCGGCCTGCGCCTCGGTCTCGGGGGTGAAGTCGGCGGCCGAGTAGTCGTAGTTGCCGATGTAGTTCCCCTCGGCGTCGTAGGCATGCTCGCCGAACGCCTCGCGGTACTCCTCGGAGACCTCGCCGCCCTCGGCCGCCTGCTTGATCGACAGGCTGATGCGACGCCGGGCGGTGTCGAGTTCGATGATCTTGACCCAGAGTTCTTCGCCGGCGGTGACGACCTGGTCGGGCGACTCCACGTGGTGGGCCGCCATCTCCGAGATGTGCACCAGTCCTTCGATGCCCTCGCCCACTTGGATGAACGCCCCGAACGGCACGAGTTTGGTCACGCGACCGTAGACCAATTGGTCCACGGCGTGGCTGTCGGCAAAGACCTGCCACGGATCAGACTGGGTGGCCTTGAGCGAGAGCGAGATGCGCTCCTTGGAGAAGTCGACGTCCAGCACCTCGACGTCGACCTCGTCGCCCACCGCGACGACCTGGCTCGGGTGATCGATGTGCTTCCAACTCAGCTCCGAGACGTGGATCAGCCCGTCCATGCCACCGAGGTCCACGAAGGCGCCGAAGTTGACGACCGAGGAGATAACGCCGTGTCGGCGCTCGCCCGGCTTGAGGTTGGACAAGAAGTCGCCGCGCTGTTCTTTTTGGGTCTCTTCGAGCCAGGCCCGACGCGACAGCACGACGTTGTTGCGGTTGCGGTCGAGCTCGATGATCTTGGCCTCGACAGTCTTGCCGATGTAGGGCTGGAGCTCGCGCACGCGGCGCAACTCAACCAGCGAGGCCGGCAGAAAGCCGCGCAACCCGATGTCGACGATGAGCCCGCCCTTGACAACTTCGATGACCACGCCCTTGACCACCTCGTCGCGGTTCTTGAGCTCTTCGATGTTGGCCCAGGCCTTTTCGTACTGGGCGCGCTTCTTGGAGAGAACCAGACGTCCCTCCTTGTCCTCTTTCTGCAGGACCAAGCACTCGATGCGCTCGCCCAGCGAGACGATCTCGGAGGGGTCGACGTCGTTGCGAATCGACAACTCCCGGCTGGGGATCACGCCCTCGGACTTAAAGCCAATGTCCAGGAGTACTTCGTCGTGGTCGATCTTTACGACCGTGCCGACCACCAGGTCGCCGTCTTCGAACTCGAGCACGCTGTCACCCACCAGCGCCGCCAGGTCGGTGCCGACCAAGTTGTCTTCGGTGATGACGCGCGGAATGTAGTTTCCGTTTTCGTCGAAGGTACCCATCTGCTGGGTGGAGAGGAGGCTCGTGGCGTCCGTCATGGGGGTACTACTTTCGTGCGACCACAACCGGGGTCTGACTAGACAACAGGGACTGGGTTTCCGGTGTCAACCCAGCGATCCAGGTTAGCAGGCACTCTCTTAGCCCTTCGCGTCGGCCCAGTTCTCACCCCAGGTGAGAGATACCTCCAGGGGAACCGACAGGGTGGCCGCGTTCATCAGCGCGTCGATCACGATCTCGCCCACGCGGTCTCGTTCGTCGGGCGGCGCCTCGACGACGACCTCGTCGTGGACCTGGAGAATCAGTCGAGCGGCCAGGCCCTCGCGCGTGAGGGCGTCATCGAGGCGAACGAGGGCGGACTTAAAGATGTCCGCGGCCAGGCCCTGGATGCCGGCGTTCATCGCCTGACGCTCGACGGCGGCGCGCTGAGCTCCGGTGGCGGTGAGTAGGTCCGGGAACGGGCGCACGCGACCGAGCTCGGTGCGCGAGTACCCCTGGCTGCGGATCTCCTTGACCACGTCGTCGAGGTACTGGCGCAGGCTGGGGAACCCGTCGAAGTAGCGATTCATGATCTCGCGCGCCGTGGCTACGGGAATGCCCAGGCGCCGGCTCAGCCCGAAGGCCTCCATGCCGTAGACCAGACCGTAGGAGACCGCCTTGGCCCGCTCGCGCTGCTCGGTGGTGACCTCGTCGGGCTCCACACCGAACACCGAGGCCGCGATGGTGCGGTGCACGTCCTCGTGGGAGGCGAAGGCCCGCAGCAGACCCTGGTCTTGGGAGAGGTGAGCGAGGATTCGCAGTTCGATCTGGTTGTAGTCCGACACGGCCAGCAACCAGCCCGACGTGGGCACGAAGGCGTAGCGCAGCCGTCGGCCCTCCGAGGAGCGCACCGGGATGTTGTGCAAATTGGGATTCTCCGAGGAGAGTCGCCCCGTGCGCGCCACCGTTTGGGTGAACATGGCGTGGATGCGCCCGTCGGCCTGGACGGTGTCGATCAAGGGTGCACCGTAGGTGCTGCGGAGCTTTTCGATCTCGCGGTAGCGCAGGATCAAAGGCACGATCGGGTGCTCGTCTTGGATCGCCTCCAAGCTCGCCGCGTCGGTCGAGCGCCCGGACTTGATCTTCTTCACCGCGGTGAGGCCCAACTCGTCAAAGAGCACGACTTGGAGCTGCTGGGGCGAGTTGACCTTGAACTCGTGACCGGCCATCTTTTGGATCTCGGCGTCGAGGTGAGCGACCTCGGCACTGAACTCGTCGGAGATCGT
>DATJUR010000105.1:0-10922 GCA_035502215.1 Acidimicrobiales bacterium
CCGCCTCGCGCACCGCCTCCACCGCACCGATGTGGTCCCAGTGCCCGTGAGTTTCGAGCACCGACGTGACGCCCAGACGTCGTGCCACCTCTAAGAGGCGATCATGTTCATTGGCCGCGTCAAGTAGCGCTGCCTCGCCGCTGCGCCGACATCGCACGACGTAGACGTTGTTGGCGATCGGTCCCACCACAAATCGGTGGACCTCGCTGAGGGCGTCCGACCAGACCAGTTCCACGTTGCCCACGTCACCAGACTGCCACGAATAACTGAGAGGTGGGCATTGACTAATCTCGAACCTGGTGCATCGCACCGTGAAGAAGAGGGGCCGTCATGAACTTTGGTTTTAGCGAAGAACAAGAAGAACTTCGCAAGATGGTGCGACGGTTCTTGGAGGAGAAATCGCCCGAGACCGAAGTGCGACGCCTCATGGCCACTGAGGACGGCTACGACCCGGCGGTGTGGGCCCAGATGGCCAACGAACTGGCGCTACAGGGACTCGGCATTCCCGAGGAGTACGGGGGCCAGGGCTTTGGTCCGGTGGAGCTCTACGTGGTCTTTGAGGAGATGGGCGCGGCCCTGTTGTGCTCGCCGTATTTCTCCACCGTGGCGCTGGCGGCGAACGCTCTGTTACTCGTCGGCGACGAGGCGGCCAAGTCCGCGTACCTACCGGGCATCGCCTCGGGCGACACCATCGCGACGGTGGCTCTGACCGATGACGCGGGTGGGTGGGACCTCTCGACTACGTCCACTACGGCCGAGCGCGACGGCGACGGATGGCTGCTCTCGGGGGTGCGCAGTTTCGTCACGGACGGATCGACGGCGAGCTTGCTGCTCGTGCCGGCCCAGACCGACTCGGGGCTATCGCTCTTCGCAATCGAGGGCAGTGCTTCGGGCGTCGAGAAGGAGTCCCTCGCCACGATGGATCAAACGCGCAAGCAGAGTCGCTTGGTCTTTACCCGAGCTCGCGCCACGTTGGTGGGCGACGAGGGCGCCGCGCTCGCCGGGTTGGAAGCCGCGGTCCAGATCGCGGAGTCTGCTCTGGCGGCCGAGCAGGTGGGCGGAGCGCAGCGGGTGCTTGACTCCTCGGTGGAGTACGCCAAGAATCGCGTCCAGTTCGGACGCCCGATCGGGTCGTTCCAAGCAATCAAGCACAAGTGTGCCGACATGCTCTTGGACGTGGAGTCGGCGAAGTCGGCGGCCTACTACGCCGCCTGGGCCTCGCAGGAGCGAAACGATGAGCTGCCCATTGCGGCCAGCCTGGCCAAGTCGTTTTGCTCCGAGGCGTACTTCCACTGCGCGGCAGAGAACATTCAAATTCACGGTGGCATCGGATTCACGTGGGAGCACCCCGCGCATCTGTACTTCAAGCGCGCCAAGAGTTCTGAACTCTTTCTGGGCGACCCGACCTACCATCGCGAGCTATTGGCCCAACGCCTGGGTATTTAACTTTCATGCTCGATCACGAGCAACTCACGAGCGGCACGTCGACTCTGGACCTGCGGATCTCGAACTCGAGTGCGCGCCCGGTGGTGGGTCACGTGCTGGTTCTCGTGCACGGCCTGCCGCGACTTATGGGTATGGGACGTCAGGCCGCCGGGCTCTTGCCGGAACTGGCCGAACACGTCGCGAATGAATCAGGCTGGCTGGTGGCGACCGGCACGCTCTCGGGGGTGGGGGGAAGTACCGGCACCTTTTCTCCCACCAAGTGGCGCGAGGATCTGGCCACGATTCTCGACCGTGTGGCCCAGGGTGAGCCGCGGGTCTCTCTGGCCGGATTTGGCTTCGGCGGGGCGCTGGCCTTGAGGGTTGCGGCGAGTGACGAGCGCGTGCGCGGGGTCGCGACCTTCGCGGCGCCAGCTCACCTCGCCGCGTGGTGCGGAACACCCGAAGAGATCCATCGCGCGGTGCAGATATCGGGAGTGGTGGGCGACGGCAACGACCTGCTCGCTCCCCACGACCTCTATCGCGACATCCTGGCGATCGATCCCATCGGTGCGATCGCCAAGGTGCCGCCACGGCGTCTCTTGATCGGTCACGGTACCGACGACATCGAAGTGCCCGCGTCTGACGCCCGTGATCTCGTCGGAGCGGCCGAGGGGCGTGCCGAACTTCGCCTCATTCAAGGGGCGGGTCACCAACTGCGAGCTGACCCGCGAATGGTCGCGACGCTCTTAGGTTGGCTCGATCGCCACCGCTAGGGCGCCCTCGAGTGCCCGTCGGATGTTTCGCGCAGTTGATTCGGGGTTCGATGACTCCGTCAGCGCTCGCACGACGACGAAGTGGCGGAGTCCTGCGGCCACGAGACCCGCGACGTTGTCTTCGTTGACGCCGCCGGTGATAAAGACCGGGCGATCACTGCGACGCTGACTTAAGACGGCGTAGTCAAGTCCGGTTCCGGGGCGCCCGGGCTTGGTGGGGGTGGGAACGATCGGACCGGCGCTGAGGTAGCTGGCCGGATGGCTCAGCGCGACCTCGAACTCGCCCGTCGAGTGAGTGGAAAGACCCACGATCGCCTCGTCGCCCAGCAGGTCGCGACAGCGCTCGACGCTCGCGTCGTCTTGACCTACGTGCACCCCGTCGGCGGCCAATTCGAGTGCGAGTTCGGGCGAGTCGTTCACGATAAAGGGCACGTTGAACTCGCGACAGATGGGCATCATCTGGCGAGCGGCCCGGCGCTGCGCGGTGAGGTCGAGGTTCTTTTCGCGTAGCTGCACGACGTCGACGCCCCCGCGCAGAGCCGCCTCGACAAAGTCGGTGATGTCGTCGCGCACGCCCACGCACAGGTACAGGCGGCGTGTGGAGAGGTCGAACACGCCCCTTACCCTAGAAGTTTGGCCCGGGCGCCCCATCTGAACAACCGGTACGGCAGAATGGAGCCATGCAGGTTCCCGCCAAGGCCGAGTACGCGATTCGCGCGCTTTTGACCCTGGCGGCGAGTGACGTCTCGGTGAGTGCCGAGCATCTCGCCCACGAACAGGACCTGCCCGCTAAGTTTCTAGGCGCGATCCTGAGCGACCTGCGCCGCGGGGGCCTGGTGACCAGTCAGCGCGGCCCCGAGGGGGGATTCAAGCTTGCCCGGGACCCCGACTCGATCTACATCGCCGACATTCTTCGCGTGGTGAGCGGTCCGATGGCCGGCGTGCGAGGGATGCGACCCGAGACCCTGATCTACGAAGGAGAAGCTAAGCACTTGCGCGATGTGTGGGTGGCGGTTCGCGGAACCTTGCGCGAAGTGCTCGAACACGTCACCCTGGGCCAGGTCTTGCGCGGTGACCTGCCGCCAGCTGTGACCCGCTTCACCGAGGACCCGGACGCCTGGATTACTCGGATCATATGATCCGCGTCTACACCGACGGCGCCTGCCGCGGTAACCCGGGACCGGGCGGGTGGGGCTGGGCGAGCGGGCCAGACGACTACGGCAGTGGCGCGGAGTCGCACACCACGAATCAGCGCATGGAGGTCACGGCGGTGATCGAAGCGCTACGCGAGCACCCGACCGGAGCAATCGAAATCGTGAGCGACTCCACCTACGTCGTGAAGTGTTTTCAGGATCGCTGGTACCTGGGGTGGCAACGACGAAACTGGAAGAACACTGCCGGCAAACCGGTGGCCAATCGCGACCTCTGGGAGTTGCTGATTCCGCTCGTTCTCGAGAGTGGACGAAGTGTGAGCTTTACGTGGGTGAAGGGTCACTCGGGGGACGCGATGAATGAGTTCGTCGACACTCTCGCCACGCTCGCCGCTGACTCGCAGAGCCCCCAACACTCCTAGAGCCCGACGGGGGAGAGGTCTGAAAACATTAGGATTTTGCCTCGGGGGATATCGCCGTCCAACCGAAGGGAATGAATGTGGTGAACGAGGTCCAGCAGTTTGACGTGGTCATCGTTGGCGGAGGACCTGGTGGGTACGCCGCGGCCCTCTATGGCGCAGCTGCCGGACTCAACGTCGCCATCGTCGAACGGGACAAGGTCGGAGGAACCTGCCTGCACCGCGGCTGCGTGCCCGCTAAGGAGTTTCTCGAGACCGCCCACGTGCGACGCACCGTGGAGCACTCGAGCGACTTCGGCATCGAAACGACGGGTGTGAGCGTCGACTTTTCGATCAGTCAGGCCCGAAAGAATGAGATCGTCGACCGGCTCTTCAAAGGCCTCTCGGGGCTGTTGAAGGGGCGCAAAGTGACAATCTTCGAGGGTACGGGTCGCCTGGACGCCAACTTGACGGTCAGCGTCGTTGACGGCGCCGACGCCGGTGTCGTGGCCCAGGGCAAGGACGTCATCCTCGCGGCCGGCTCGGTGCCGCGAACGCTGCCCGGATTCGAGATCGACGGCAAGCTCGTAGTGACCTCAGATGAGTTCCTTGATCTCACGGCCCTCCCTACGCGCGCGGTCGTCATTGGCGGAGGAGCGATCGGCTGTGAGTTCGCCTCGCTTCTCTCGGACATGGGTACCCAAGTGACCATTCTCGAAGCGTTGCCCGCGATCCTGGTGGGATGCGACACCGAAGTCGCCAACGTTGTAAGTCGCTCATTCAAGAAGCGCGGCATCGAGACGCGTACGGGGGTCAACATCACTGGGCACACGCCCAAGAAGAACTCCACGACGATCGAGATTGAGGGCGCCGAGAGCGTCGAGACCGACATGGTGGTGATGTCGGTGGGTCGACGGCCCCGCACTGACGGACTGCTCGGCGAGGGAACTGGCGTCGTTGTCAACGATCGCGGATTCGTCGAGGCGGACGGCCTCATGCGCACGGCCGCTTCCCACGTGTACGCCGTCGGCGACGTCGTCGCCGGCACTCCCCAGCTCGCCCACGTGGGATTTGCCGAGGCGATCGTGGCGATCAAGACCATCTTGGGTGAGCCCGCGGTCCCGGTCGACTACGAGCGAGTGCCGTGGGCCATCTACTCGAACCCCGAGGTCGCCTTCGTGGGCCTGACCGAGGCGGCCGCCAAGGAGAAGGGATACGAGGTCGTCGTCAAGAAGGATCCCTTCGGTGGCAACTCGCGCGCGCAGATCATTGGAGATACCGACGGGGTAGTCAAGATCATCGCCGAAAAGCGCGCCGATGGTTCCAGCGGTCAGATTTTGGGCGTGCACATGGCCGGTCCGTGGGTCACCGAACAGTTGGGTGCGGGATATTTCGCCGTCAACTGGGAAGCGACGGCTGAAGAAGCCGCCGCCTTGATTCAGCCGCACCCGTCGTTGTCCGAGACCTTCGGCGAGACTCTCCTCGCGCTCGCCGGGCGAGGATTGCACGTTGGCTGATGTCACACGTAATAAATGTCCCTAGAGAACATTGGCCAGCGCGTTCTCATTGACGGGATGATGGGGTCCGGGAAGAGCACGTTCGCACGTGCGCTCGCGGCAAAGATTGGGTTGCCGGTCATCCACCTCGACATCCACTACTGGAAGCCGGGCTGGGCGCGCCCATCGGATGACGAGTGGCGTGAACGGCAGGCCACGCTGCTAGCAGGTGAGAAATGGATCATCGAGGGCAACTACAACGAGACGCTTGCCCTGCGGCTCGATCGCGCGGAGACTGTTGTTTTTCTCGACACCCCATGGTGGCTGTGCGCGAGTCGAGCGTTTGTGCGCGGGATTCGTAAGCCCGTCGGCGAGATGCCGGAGGGTTGCCAGGACTCGAGAAGACGCCGCCTGCGCGACGAGTGGGGAGGCGTGGGGCGGATCTGGCGCAACCGCCGTTCAGAGCCCGCCTACGCACGCTCGGAGATGTTGCGCCATGAGTCTGACACGACCGTGCACGTACTTCTCTGCGCGAGGCGAAGGAGTTCCTCGATGCCATCGGCCCCTAGTGAGCATCGGCTATGCCCAAGCGATAGAAGCGTGATCGTCGCAGTTTTCGTCGTAATCAAACCAACTTTGGCGCCGATAGAGTCGAAGCCATGACCGACGTCACCCTTCCGTCGCTTGGTGAATCGGTCACCGAAGGAATCATCACTCAGTGGTTCAAGAAGGTTGGCGACGTGGTCGCGCGTGATGAGCCGCTCTTTGAGGTATCGACTGACAAGGTTGACTCCGAGATGCCGTCGCCGGCCGCAGGAGTACTGGTAGAGATTCTCGCCGGGGAAGGCGACACAGTAGAGACAGGCGCGCGCGTGGCCGTGATTCGAGAGTCGAGCGACGCGCCGCCCGGCTCACCTGAGCCACCAGCAGCACCTGCCGTTGTATCGGCGGTGCCCCCTTCGATACCCGAGCCGGCTCCTGCCCCGGCGGCCGCTCCGGCGCGAACCGCGTCGCAGTCCGACTCATCATCGGGCGTCGTGATCTCACCCGTGGTGCGGCGAATTTTGAGCGACGGTGGTGTAGAAGCCTCGTCGGTGCGTGGCACGGGTCCCGGTGGGGCGATCACCCGGCGTGACGCTGAGCGCGCCGTGGCCCAAGGTCCGAGCGAGGAGGTTGTCTTGCCTCTCAGTAGCGGACAACGTCGCATGGGTCAGCACATGTCCATCTCGAGCCAGGCCACCCCCCACGGCTTTGTAGCAGTCGAGGTGGACGGGGGAATCTTCGCGGAGCTGGACGCGCTCGGTCGGGTTACCCGCGACGCCGAGCCGATCAGCGACGAGATGGTCGTTGCTCTCGCGGCGGTGCGTGCCCTGGGCGAGTTCGAGTTCTTGAACGCGACGTACGCCGACGACGAGCTGACTCTCCACCGCACGGTGAACCTCGGCCTTGTTCGAAGCATCGCCGACGACGGCATGCTGGTGCCAGTCGTACACGCGGCCGCGGGCCTTACCTTGCGCGCGCTCGCTCGACGTGTGAATGAGCTCGACGCTCGGGTTCATACGCGCCAGCTCACGGCTGATGACTTGATGGGAGGAACTTTCACGGTTGCGGGCGCTCCTACCGAGCACACGCTGTGGTCGAAGCCGATCATCATTCAACCCGAAGTTGCCATCCTTTCGATGGGCGCGGTGCGCGTGGTGCCGGTGGTGTCGACGAACGACTCGAGGATCGAGATCGGGCGTCGGGTTGTGCTCGGGCTGTCCTTCGATCACCGCGTCTGTGAGCCCGTGGCGGCAGCGTCATACCTCGAGCGGGTCGGTGAACTTCTCGCGGGCCTGGACCTCGAAAGCGACCGGTAGATGCTGCGTCGCCGTCACCTCGGACGGGTGTCGTTCGCTGAGGCCAACGACCTCCAGCGAGCCCTCCTCGAGGCGAGCGACGACTACGTCTTGTTGTTCGAGCATCCGCCGACCTACACCCGCGGCGTACGCACCCACGAAGAGAACTTCCTTATACCGCCATCTCTACTCAACGCAGTTGTAGTCGACGCCGATCGGGGTGGCGACGTGACGTACCACGCGCCGGGCCAGGTGGTCGCCTGGGCCATCGTGACGGTAGCCGATGATCCCGCGGCCGGTAAGACCCACGTTCGCCGGTTGGAAGACGCCGTGATCAGCACCGTTCGCTCGTTCGACCCTGAGGGACGGCTGGGCCAGATCGGCCGCCTCGAGGGGTACCCCGGCGTGTGGGCGCACCTGGACTCTCTTCCGGCCAAAATCGCCGCCGTGGGTGTGCGCACCGAGCGCAACGAGAACGGAGTGCGCCGCACGCTGCATGGCGTGGCGCTCAACGTGGACATCGACCTGTCGGGCTTCGCCGCGATCGTGCCCTGCGGCATCCCCGACAAGCCCGTCGCCTCGATGACGTCACTCGGACTCTCGGTGAGTTCGCTCGACGTAGAGAACGCGTTGGGCCAAGCACTCGATCGCGAACTCGCCGGTGCGGCCCACGTCGCGGCGGTCGACCGCAGCGCCGCCACGATGTCCGACGAGCGGCCACTGATTCGACGTCTGCGCAAGGCGGGCGTGGACCCTGACGCGGGTCTGGCGATCTCGACGCGCAAGCCCGAGTGGTTACGCATCGACGCCCGCATGGGCCCTGCGTACCAGTCGCTGCGCAAACTGACCGAGGACCTGCGCCTCGTGACCGTGTGCGAAGAGGCGGGGTGCCCCAACATCTTCGAGTGCTGGGCCGCGGGCACGGCGACCTTCATGGTCAACGGCGAGCGTTGCACGAGGGCGTGCGGATTCTGTCTGGTCGACACTCGAAAGCCCTTGGCGCTCGATCCCAGTGAGCCCGATCGCGTGGCCGAGGCGGTGGTTCGCCTCAAGTTGGCCCACGCCGTGATCACCTGTGTCGCACGCGACGACCTCGCCGACGGGGGAGCCGGCGCGATCGCCGCCTGCGTGCGGAGCATCCGGGAGCGCTCACCGGGCACGAACGTCGAGGTGTTGATCAGTGACTTGCGAGGGGACCGCGACTCGCTGCAGATCATCATCGACGAACGACCAGACGTTCTCAACCACAACGTGGAGACCGTCGCTCGCCTGCAGCGCGCGGTTCGCCCGAGCGCGGGGTACCTGCGTTCGCTCACCGTGCTCGCACGAGGGGCCGAGGCGGGACTGGTCACCAAGTCCGGACTGATGGTCGGCCTGGGCGAGAGCGCCGACGAAGTGGAAGAAGCCTTGGCCGACCTGGCATCGGTGGGTGTGCAGATCGTCACCATTGGTCAGTATCTTCGGCCCACAGGACGCCACCTACCCGTCGCTCGCTACTGGGAGCCGTGGGAGTTTGACGACCTCGCCGAGCGTGGTCGGCGCCTCGGTCTTGGCCACGTGCAGTCCTCGCCACTCACGCGCTCGAGCTACCATGCGCGCGAAGCTTTGAGTGAGGCAACGCCGGTGGCCGCACCCTCGTTGCGTCGTTAGTTCATATCGGGCATGGGTGTCTCGCCGCGCATGACTTGGGCGAGGCGCTCGAGGTAGAAGGCCCAGCCCTCTTCGTGATCGCGCACCGCATCCTCGGGCAGACCGCGGTGAGTGAGTCGAACCAAGGTGTCCTCGCCTTGGGGCGTCAGACTGATCTCAACTTCCGTTGATCCGGGCGGGATGGGATGTCCCGGCTCGCTCCACCCGAAGGTGAACACGACGCGCTCGTTGGTCACAATGTCGACGAACTCGCCTGCACCCTCGTTTCCGCCACAGTTCAACTCCACGCGGCCACCCGGTCGCGGATCGAGTGCGACGCTTCGCCCGAGCCACTGAACCATTAGGTCGGGGTCCACGAGGTAGGGGAAGACGGTGGCGGGAGAGGCCTTCACCACGATCTCTTTGACTGCTTCACTCATGACTGTCCTTTCTCTGTTTCACTTGCCTCGGCGAGATCACGCAACTTTTCGAGGCTGTTGGTCCAAAAGGAGTCCAAGAAGTCACGAAGTCGAGCGACCTCGGAGCGATTGACGCAGTACATCCGACGTGTGCCGACGCGCCGTTCACTGACCAGACCACTGCGCCGTAGCACGCCGAGGTGTTGGGAGATCGCCGAGCGAGTGACGGAGGGAAAGTGCGACGCGATCTCGCTCGCGGTCTTCTCGTCGTTCCAGACGAGCCGTACGATCTCGCAGCGTTTGGTCTCACCCAGGGTCTTGAGGAGCGTGTCCACGTCTATACGTTAGTAAAGACTTACGTAAGTGTCAACTTACGAACTGAGTGATTTTCGTGAGTTTGTCAAGAGTTTTGGCACAATGGAACGTGCACCTGACTGGGTGAACGCTCGAGTCCGCGAGGTTCTTTGCGGATAGTGGGCAGATGAAAGGTAGACATGTCTCGCACGGCTCGCGTCTCGTCCATCAAAGAGGCGCTTGGCGCGCCCACCATCGCAGTGCCGGTGGTCATGCGAGACGGCGCAGGTTCCCTCAGCCCCACCCTCGCTCAGGCCGGCGTGGAGGCACCCACGTCGCTTAGCGCACAGTGGTGCATGAGCCAGGGACTCAAAGACGAGGCCGGTTCGATCACGGTGCTGCGATCGTTGGAGGGCGCGAGCGTGGCCCTCGTGTCCATTGGCTCTGACGACCAGTCCATCGCGTCGTACCGATTGGCCGGGGCGAGCGCGGCTCGAGCGGCCGGTGAGGGTTCCCTCGCGTTCTTCCTTCCGACCGAGGGTCTCGAAGTTCCTGGTGCCGTCGCCCAAGCGGTGGTCGAAGGGGCGCTCCTGGTGTCCTACACCTACAAGACCAGTGACGTGACATCCAGCGTCGAGATTGTCCCGGTGGGCACCCCACTACCGCGCGTCGAGGTTCATGACGAGGTGACCCGCGGCGTCGAGCGCGGAGCGCACATCGCCGACGGCGTGAACTGGGCGAAGCGGTTGGTTGACACCCCGGCCAGCTCGCTGCCGCCCAGGGTGCTCGCCGCCGAGATTGAATCGCGTCTTGGCGCACTGGCCCACGTCGACGTTCGGGTGTGGACGGAGTCGAAGATCCGCGACGAGCGCCTGGGCGGCCTCTTGGGGGTGGGACTAGGTTCGGCCCAGCCAACTCGGCTCGTCTATGTCACCTACGACCCCGAACCTGGCGCGTCGATGCCCCACGTGGCGCTCGTGGGTAAGGGCGTGACGTTTGACTCCGGGGGACTATCGCTGAAGTCGCCCGAGAGCATGATGACCATGAAGACCGACATGAGCGGAGCGGCCATCGTCATGGGAGCAACTTCGGTGGCGAGTCAACTCGGACTGCGCGTGCGGGTGACCGCGATCACTCCGCTGACCGAGAACCTCGTGGGCGATAACGCCACCAAACCCGGCGATGTGCTCACGATTCGTAACGGCATGACCATCGAGGTCCTTAACACCGACGCCGAAGGTCGTTTGATCCTGGCCGACGCACTGAGCCTGGCCGCGGAGACCGACGCGGACGCCGTCATCGACGTCGCCACCCTGACCGCGGCCCAAAAGACGGCCCTCGGTGATGAGGTCGGCGCAATCTACGCCACCGACGAAGCGCTAGCCGAACAGCTCATCGACGCGTCGAGAGTCTCGGGAGAGACCTTGTGGCGAATGCCGCTGGTGGATGCCTACGAGGTTCATATCGAGTCGGACGTGGCCGACATGAAGAACATCGGC
>DATJUR010000106.1:0-4078 GCA_035502215.1 Acidimicrobiales bacterium
GCGAGTCCGACACCAACGCCGCACCAACCTCTTCTCCGAAGCCCTGGACCAGGTTGAACACGCCGGGTGGAAAGTTGGCCTCTAGGACCAGGTCCATGAGCAGAGAGCAACTCAGCGGCGACCACTCGGCCGGCTTGAGAACGACCGTATTGCCCGCCGCCAGAGCTGGTGCACACTTCCAGGTCGAGAGCATGAAGGGTGCGTTCCAGGGCGTGATCACGACCGTGGGGCCAGCGGGCATGCGCAGCACGGTGTTGTGTGTCCCGTTGGACGCCCAGCGACGCGGCTCGTAGTGCTCGGCCAAGTCGGCGTACGCACGAAAGTTGCGAGCTCCGCGAGCGATCACGCGCAACCGCAGGCTCTCTTCGAGCATCGCCATGTCGAGGACCTCGACACCGGCAATGCGTTCGACATTGTCGTCAATGAGATCGGCCAAGCGACGTAGATACTTCGCGCGCTCGTGCACACCCAGGGCGGCCCAGGCGGGAAACGCCGCGCTCGCCGCAGCGAGGGCGCGGTCGGCGTCGTCCGCACTTCCCCGCGCCACGTCGGCCAGTTTGAGCGACCAGTCCAGGGGCGAACGATCTTCAAAGGTGCGCGCCGACGCGACGCGCTCGTTGTTGATGAAGTGTCCTGTGGCCACCAGGACGTCGCCGACCAGAACGCGCTCTTCGGTCACGATTCGTACCTGGGTCGCACCCGGGGGGAGGGGAGTTCCTCACGAGGAGTCGAGACCGGACGGCGTTGTCCACGGAACTCCCACTCGCCGCCTAGGGCGGTTGAGAGGACCTCTTCGCTCGCGGTGGGCTGGGCACCCACTTCGTCACTCACTGGCGCAGGGGAGGCAACAATGTGGTTGGAGAGTTCGCCGAGTCCCTCGACTTCCACACTGACCGTGTCTCCGGGCTCGACCGGTCGTGACATCGCGGGGGTGCCCGACAGGATCACGTCTCCGGGCACCAGCGTGATGAGCCGGGCGATGTCAGTGACGAGGTACCACATATCCCAGGCCATCTCGTCGGTGCTGCCGTCTTGGCGCACGACGCCGTTCACGCTGGTGCGCATCCACTTGGAGCGAAAGTCCCAGTCGGTGACCAGACCCGGGCCGAGCGGACACAGGGTGTCGGCACCCTTGACGCGCAGCATCGACCCCGCGTCCGTGTCGCGAAAGTCGTGCAGGCCGAAGTCATTGGCGATGGTGTAGCCCGCGATGTAGTGAGGGGCGTCGGCGAGGGAGATGTTGCGAGCGGTGCGCCCGATGACGATGGCGATCTCGCCTTCGTAGTTGAGGTAGTGGCAGTTGGCGGGGCGTACCACGGCCCCACCGTGGGAGTTGAGCGCCGAGACCGGCTTTTGGAACCACGTGGGAGCGGGCGGGAGCGAGATCTGGAACTCGCGCACGCGCGAGACGTGATTCAGGTGACAACACAGGATCTTGCTGGGCGAGGTGGGAGGGAGGTGAACCGCGCTCGATGCCTCCACGCGCCGGCCGTCGGGGGCGACCAGGGAATCGCCGTCGCGAACGACCTCTACGACGTTGCCGTCGAGCAGAATGCGTCGGTACTCCACGCGACCTCCGAAAGTCGTTTGCAATCAAATGATTACCTCACTTTACAAACGATCGGGCCGTGGTCGTGCTACTTTCGCCAGGGCCGACCGGGAGGCGATATGACAAGTTCATTTGAGCGCGTGCGAGTACTCTGGCCCGACCATTTGGGCCTCGCACGGGGAAAATACGTCCCAGCTAGCCTCGCCGAGCACGGTGCGCGCCACTGCACGGGCACCTGGGCGCTGGGCTACGACCGTGAGATGACCCCCGAGACGACCGGTAGCTACTGGAGCGAGGGCCTGCCTGACTTCGAGGCGGTCTACGACATGGCCGACCTTCGACCCGGCTGGGAGCCCAATACTCGAGTTGTCGTGGCTCACCTCGAGCGTCAGGGATCTCCGCTGTCCGTCTCTCCCCGGGCGGCCCTGGTACGGGCGATCAATGATTGGCACGATCGGGGCCTCGAGCCTCTCGTGGGGATTGAACTAGAAGCTTTCGTCTTCGTGCCCGACGGCAACACGTGGAAACCAATGGACACGCCCGGCGCCTTCGTCTATGGCACGGGCGGCGCGGTCGATCCCTACGGATTGATTGACGCGATCTGGAATGCCTGCGTTCAGGCCGAACTTCCCCTGGAGTCGGTGAACTCGGAGTACGACACGCCTCAGTTCGAGTTCACACTGCGTTATAACGACGCGCTGCGCGCGGCCGACGACGTGTTTCTCTTTAAGGTTCTCGCGCGCGAGGTCGCCCAGCGCATGGGACTGTTGTTGACCTTCATGGGTAAGCCGCTGAGCGATCGGGGAGGATCGGGTCTGCACGTCAACTTCTCCTTTCAAACCGATGATGGCTCCAACGCCATCAACGACCATGAGGCGAGTGACGGTCTCTCAGCGATGGCCAAGCACGCCATCGGCGGACTATTGAGTCACCACCGCGCCCTCGCCGGCATCTGTGCGCCGACGGTGAACGCGTACAAGCGCCTGCGGCCGGCGTCGCTCTCGGGCTACTGGGCCAACTGGGGCTACGACCACCGTGGCGCGACGATCCGCGTGCCGAGTGAACGAGGCGCGGGTGCCCGCCTCGAGCACCGTTTGAGCGACGGGGCAGCGGTGGTGCACAGCACCGTGGCCGCTGTGCTGCAAGCGGCCCGGCTGGGAGTCGTGCACGAGACCGACCCCGGTCAGCCCGAGGGCGGCAACGGACTCGACACTATCGACGCCACCGTGGGGGTGCCGGCGTCGCTCTTCGATGCACTCAACGAACTCGAGGCCGACACCGAACTTGTCGAAGCCATCGGTTCGGACCTGGTGTCCGAACACCTGTCGGTCAAGCGCACGGAGTGGGAGCGTTACAGTGCGGCCACGACGGACTGGGAGATACGCGAGTACCTGCCCTTTCTCTAGGTGGTTTCGACGCTACCGCTATAGGTTTCGTGCGGCGTGATGTCAACGATGTCGTCGGAACGAGTCCCGAATCTCAAAGTTCGCTATCCAACAGGTCGTTAGTTCAACAGAACCAGGGTCAGGTCCTAAGATGGAACACGTGACGCGTCCGTTGATCGGTGTTTCGGGGCGGCGCTGGCCCGCTCGTGCGCTGGGTTCGAACGTCCCGAAGGCCATGAACGAGTTGGAGTTCGATCTGCACTTCACCGACTACCCGCGCTCTATCGCTCTGGCTGGCGGTCTGCCAGTTGAATTGACGCGCGATGCCGATGCGGTGGAAATGGTCGAGCGCTTAGACGCGCTGGTGCTCACGGGCGGCGCGGACGTTGAGCCCTCCCATTACGGTCAGGATCCCGACGACGACCTGGGGCCAATTGAGCCGGAGCGCGACGCCTGGGAGATGGCCCTGTTGGCGGCTGCTCGAGAAAAGGGCATACCGGTTCTCGCTATCTGTCGCGGGTTTCAGCTGGTGAATGTCGTCTTTGGTGGGACGCTGCGCCAACACGTAGATCTCGAAGAAGGCTCAGGTCATCCTCAGTGGGACGTAGATGGCCACACAGCGACACACGAAGTCAGCGTGGTAGAGGGAACGCTCACCTCGAACTTATTTCAAGGCGAGATCGGCGTGAATTCACTTCATCATCAGGTCGTTGACGAAGTGGGGGAGGGTCTCATCGTCACCGCCAAAGCGAGCGACGGCGTCGTCGAAGGACTGGAAACACTTGACGGCTCAATCGTCGCCGTGCAGTGGCACCCTGAACTCCTTGACAAACCGGATCCCACCTTTCAGTGGGTGGTGCGCGCCGCAGCGGAACGTCTCGCTCGGGATTGATTCTGGACGCCGTCGTTTAAGTCGTTAGAGATCTAACGCCGTGGTGTCAAGGTTCATCCACACACCATCGGGGACATGAGCTTTGCGCGGCACGGGTCGTCGGGCGTCTTCGAATTGTCGATGCATGATTTCAAGGTGTTGTTGCAGGCCGACGAGATTTCGGCGCGACGTCGGCTCGCGTCCTAGTCGAGGTCCGCGAAACGCGCAACGGTAAAGGCGATGGTCGTTGGGACACTCAGCGCGAAGATTACG
>DATJUR010000107.1:0-11503 GCA_035502215.1 Acidimicrobiales bacterium
GCGCGTGTGGTGTGCCGTGGCCGATGGGCATCACGGTCGTGTCGCGCTACGGTGGCGCGTAAAGGAAAGTGCATGATTCCCATCGCGACGCTCGCCCAGATGCGCGAGGCAGACGCGCTGGCGGTCGCGCGTCGAGGCCAAAACGCCCTGGTGAGCGATGCGGGTACGGCCGTGGGCCTGTGCGCTCAACGGCTCCTCGGAAGTTGTCGGTCGCGGCGCGTTGCGGTCATTGTGGGTCCCGGTCTCAACGGAGCTGACGGTCGGCTCGGTGCACGCTGGCTCACCCAGCGCGGCGCGCAGGTAGCGGTCATTGACTTTGACCAGGCCCCCGCGCATCTCGCGGGATACGACCTGGTGGTTGACGCGGTCCTGGGCACGGGTGCGTCGCGGCCCTACGACGCTCCCTCGATCGAGGAGGGCACACTCGTGCTCGCGGTCGATCTGCCCTCGGGCGTCGACACCGACACGGGGGCTCTGGTGGGACACCCGATGCCCGCTAGCGCCACGCTCGCCCTGGGCGCCGCGAAACCCGCTCACCTCATGGGTCCCAGCGCCGCACTCGTGGGCGAGCTTCACTTCGCCTCCCTGGGGATTGCTCTTGAGACCGACTCGGCGCTCATCGTTGATGAGGACCTCGATCACTTCCTCAGCTACGACGTGAACGACCACAAGTGGGTCCACGCCATCACCGCTCTGGTCGGCTCGAGCCTCATGCCCGGCGCGGCCGAGTTAGTCACTCGCGGGGCTCTGGCGGGCGGCGCGTCCATGATCCGTCTCGCGAGTCGCGGCGAGGTGTCCACCCAGATCTCGATACCGCCCGAAGTCGTCCACGTGTCCGACGCGAGCGTCGATGCGCGCTCGCGCGCCGTCGTGGCGGGACCGGGTCTTGGATCCGACGCGCCCTCCTGGTTGGGCGACGCCCTCGCCCACGCGCCTTGCCCGGTCGTGCTGGACGCGGACGGTCTGGATCGCGCCTTCATTGACGAGTGTGCGCGAGGTGAGAGCACGTGGGTGCTCACCCCTCACGAAGGCGAGTTCGAACGCCTGAGCGGACGGGCGGTGAGCGACGACCGCTTCGGCGACGTACGCCGACTCGCGGCCGCCACGGGCTGCGTCGTGCTGCTCAAGGGCCCTCGAACAGTGATCGCCCATCCCGGCGGCGCGCTGCGCGTAGTCACCTCCGGCACGGCCGCGCTCGCCACTGCCGGGTCGGGCGACGTGCTCGCCGGACTCATCGCCGCCACCATCGCGCGAGGACACGATCCCTTCGAAGCGGCCGCTGTGGCCGCTCACCTCCACGGGCGCGCCGGCGCGGCCCTCGCGCCCTACGCCAGTGCGAGTGAGGTCGCCGAGACGATCCGCGCGATCGTCGCCCAACTCCCCCGACCGTCACGAGTCAGATGACTGGAGAGAGTCCTCCGTCCAGGCTGATGCCCACCCCGGTGACGTAACTCGCCCGAGCGGACAACAGGTACGTAGCAAGGTCCGCAAACTCATCGGCCCGACCGACCCGACCCAGAGGAATCCCCTCGCCCGAGGTGGCGAGGGTGCGGTAGTACTCCTCGGGGGAGACGCCCGCCTGGGCCGCTCGTCGCACCCACTGACCCGACTCGATCAAACCGATCAAGACCGCATTCACGCGCACGCCCCGTGGGGCGAGCTCGCCCGCGAGCGCCTTGGTCAGGGCGAGTCCGGCCAGTCGAGACGCCGAGGTGGGTGTGGTCCCCGCGCCGGGGGTGCGGGCCCGCGTCGCGAGAACATTGAGCACCGAGCCCTTGGTCTCACTCAGCGGCGCGATCGCGCGGCGTGACACGTGCAGGGCGGCGATGACCTTGAGCTCGTAGTCGTCGCGCCACTGTTGGTCGGTCGAGTCCGCAATGCTCACCGCCTCGGAGCGACCGGCGTTGTTCACGACCCCGTCTAAGCGTCCGAAGCGTTCGAGAGTGGCCTCAATGAAACCATCGACCTCGCTCGCCACGGTCACGTCCGCGCGGTAGCACAGGGCGCCCTCGCCCAGGGTGTCCTGAGTTGCCCCAACGCGTTCGGGGTCTCGCCCGCAGATCGCCACGAACGCGCCTTCGCTCACCAGACGCTGAGCCAGGCTCAGGCCCAGCCCGTCCGTGCCGCCCGTGATAAGAACGGCCCGACCGGCTAGTTCGAGGTCCATGCGGCGTCGAGGGACTCGAACTACTGCAGGTAGTTTTCGACGACGCTCTCGCTGCGCAGCGCCGCCTCGTCGGGGTTTTGACCCGCGACCCGACGTGCGCGACGCTGGCGTAGCAAGTCGTAGGCCTGATCGAGCTCAACTTCGAGGTGGTTGAGACGATCGCGCTGCTCGGCGGTCAACGCCTCGCCCGGGTGCGACTCTTCGAGGGCCTGCTCTTCAATCGAGAGCCGCTCGATGCGCTGAATAATCGTTTCGTCGTCCACGAGTGTGCCTCTTTCTGGGTTGCTCACGACCACACTAGGCGTCGTGAATTGGGCTCAAATGCCGGTGTGCTCAGCACGAATCGGGTTGGGGTCGGGCACGTGAGGCATGAGAGCGTTGGGCGGCACGACCCCTAAGCGCCCGGCCTCGAAGTCCTCGAGCGCTTGGACAATCTCGGAGCGAGTGTTCATCACGAAGGGCCCGTAGTGCTCCACGGGCTCACCGATCGGCTGGCCCCCGAGCACGAGGAACTCAAAGTTCGAGGTCCGCGAGTCCTGAGTCGCGCTGGCCCCCACGCGCAGCCAGTCGCCCGCCCCAAAGGCCGCGAGCTGACCCATCTGAATGGGCCGGCGCTCGCTGCCCACGTAGCCCGTACCCGCCAGGACGTAGACCAACGCGTTAAAACTCGGGTCCCAGGGCAGGTCGAGTTGTGCGCCAGGCGAGACCGAGACGTGGGTCATGGCCATGGGCGTGTGGGTGGAACCGGGCCCTCGGTGCCCCGCGATGTCCCCAGCGATGATGCGCACGAGCGACTCGCCGTCACGCGGTGAGACCAGGACCACCTCGTTCGCCTCGAGACCCTGGTACGCGGGGGGAATCATCTTCTCCTTGGCCGGCAGGTTGACCCAGAGCTGGATGCCGTGAAAAAGTCCTCCGGACACCACGAGCCGCTCGGGTGGCGTTTCGATGTGCAAGATGCCCTTGCCCGCGGTCATCCACTGGGTGGCGCCGTTTTGGATCAGTCCTCCGCCGCCGTGGGAGTCCTGGTGCTCGAAGGTACCCTCGATCATGTAGGTCACCGTCTCGAAACCGCGGTGCGGGTGCCACGGGGTGCCCTTGGGCTCGCCCGGGGCGTAGTCCACCTCGCCCATCTGGTCCATGTGCACGAAGGGATCGAGATCGCGCATCGACAGTCCCGCGAAGGCTCGACGAACCGGAAAACCCTCGCCCTCAAGACCCTGGGGCGCGGTCGTGAGCGACCGAACGGGTCGCTCGCTCGCCGCGGACGTATCAACAACGTCGAAGTGGGCTAGCTCGGTCCAATCTTCGGGCGTTAACGCAGGCATACGCGCCTCTTTCCTCTCGCCGGGGCACTGACACTCTAGGGACCAAAGCACAGATAAACAACAGGCTCACCACAAGGGAGTGAGAGGCACTATCTGACCCGCTCGACGGTAAAGAGAAAGACAATTTTTGCTCACGACGTACGTGCGCGGCCCGCGCGTCCGAGCGATGATCGACCGCTCTGACCAGGTAACCGTCACCTATTCGCAACGTTAAATCTCGCTCGCGATGGGGCACCTCTAAGGCTCTCAGAGCACTCACAGGCTATTCACACGCGCGCCGCGAGCTTCGCCGTCCAGACTGGAGCCGTTCGAAAGAACACACCGACAGGGAGGATGCAATGACATCGAAGAAGGTAATGGGCCGGGCAGCTGTGGCGCTTGCGCTCGGCACTGCACTGGCGATGAGTACCGCAGCGATCGCGGGCGCACAGGGGTTTGGCTCCTGGGGCCGCCACCACCTCGCGAGCCCGAGAGTATCGCCCTTTAGCTACGCCAACAACGGCACCGGTGGTGACGTCACCGCGGTCAGTTCGACCTCGATCACCATCACGGAGTGGAACGGCACGTCGGCGACGTTCGCGCTGACGAACACCACCACCTACACCGAAGGCAAGACCTCGGTCACGTGGTCGGCTCTCACGACGGGCGAGCGCGTCAACATCGGCGTCTCCTCGAGCGACCCCAGTACCGCGACGTCGGTCAACATCGAACTCGCCCAGCTGATCGGCACGGTCCAATCGGTGAACGGCAACACGATTCTGATCACGGACCCCCAAGGCTTCACCCGCACGATCATGGTCGGAACGGGTACCACCTATCAGGGTGGATCGCTCTCCAGCATCGTGCAGGGTACGAAGATCTTTGCCCAGGGAACCGTCGACACCAACGGCACGACCCTGGGCGCGGTAACCATCTACATCGGCACCTCGGGTCAGATGACTATCACCTGGGGCACGGTGACCGCTGCGGTGCCGGGAACCTCGATCACGATCGAGACCAAGGGCGGAACCTCGACCTTGTTTACCTACACCACGAACACCACCATTCAGGCCATCGGGCACCCCCCGGTGACCCTGACCTCGTCGGACCTGGCCGTGGGTGAGCACGTGGCCGTAGAGACCAACTCAACCGCGACGACCACGGCCGTGAGCATCTGGGTTCAACTCGTGCACCTGAGCGGAACCGTAACCGGGGTCAGTGGTGACACCATCACCATCAGTGATCACCAGGGCTTCACCCGTTTGATCCTGGTGGGCGATATGACCACCTACACCTCGGGCGGCGCGACGTTCAGCGCCGGGCTCGGCGGGATCACGTCGGGCATGCACATTCGTGCCGAGGGTCTCATTGACACCAACGGCACGACCCTGGACGCCCTGAGCATCACCATCTGCGCGACCAACCAGAACCAGTCCTCGGCCCAGCTCAATGTGGGCGTCGGAGCCGGGGTCGGTGGTGGCTTCGGGCGCGGTTTCGGTGCCCACCACTCTCACGGACACTCACGCGGGCACTCTCGTGGTGGCTTTGGCGGAAGGTTCTAACACCTAGTCGCCCCCCAGTTCGCCTCGCCCCGCGGGTGCCCCTCGTCCAAGGCACCCGCGGGGCGAAGCGGCACCTGCGGTCCGGTACATTGGTGTCGCGCGACGCGCGAGCTCACCACCACCCGAAAGTTGACCACCGTGACCAACGCCCTGAGTTGGCTGTGCGACATGGATGGCGTGCTCATTGAGGGCGGACGCATGGTCCCGGGGGCCGATGAGTTTCTCAACAAGCTGCGCGCCTGCGGGCGCGACTTCTTGGTTCTCACCAACAACGCGTTCTTCACTCCGGCCGAACTGCACCGACGCCTGATCGAGATGGGCCTCGAGCTGCGAGAAGATCAGATCTGGACCTCGGCCCTGGCGACCGCGCAGTTCGTCCACGACCAGCACCCCGGTGGCAGCGCCTTCGTCATGGGCGAAGCGAGCGTGCACGAGGCCCTGGCCAAGCAGGGCTACGTCGAGGACGCGATCAACCCCGACTACGTGGTGCTCGGTGAGACCTGGGACTACTCGCGCGACGAGATCACCCGGGCCATTCGCCTCATCGAAAAGGGCTGTAAGTTTGTGGCCACCAATCCCGAGACTCACGGCATGGAGCCCGAGGGGCTGCTGCCGGGAACCGGCGCGCTGGCGGCGCTCATACAAAGCGTGACCGGCGTTCGACCGTACTTCGTGGGTAAGCCCAATCCGGTGATGATTCGTGACGCGCTCAATATCGTGGGCGCGCACTCCCAGAGCACCGTGATGGTGGGCGACCGTATGGATACCGACGTGCGCGCCGGGGTCGAAGCCGGCGTCGAGACGATCCTCGTGCTCTCGGGCTTCACCAAGCGCGAGGACATCGACAACTACATTTGCCAGCCCTCACGCGTGGTGAACTCCATCGCCGACCTCATCGACGAGGTCGTCTAAGCGCCCGACCTATCGGCGCGCCTCGTCGGTCTCATGCAGGGTGAGCAGAAATGACGACGCCCAGTCGTAGACGTCGCGTCGATAGGTCTTGCGCCGCATGCGCGTCATGCGGTCGCGCGCCTCTTTGGGACCCGCGTTCACCGCGAGTCGGATAGCTTCCTTGACTCCCTCGAGGTCATGGGGATTCACCATGAACGCTCCACGCAACTCCGCCGCGGCCCCGGCGAACTCGCTCAAGACGAGCCGTCCCGTGAGGTCGGTACGGCACATGACGTACTCCTTGGCGACGAGGTTCATGCCGTCGCGAAAGGGAGTCACGATCATCACGTCCGCCACGAGATACAGCGCGATGAGTTCTGCAAAGGGCAGGTTCTGGTGCAGGTCGTGCAACACGGGACTGCCCACCTGTCCGAACTCACCATTGGTCTCGCTAACGGCCTGTTCGAGTTGGTGGCGTTCTCGTTCGTAGTGGGCGTCGGTCTCTCGACTGGGCACCGCCACTTGGACCATGACGTGCTGACCCGACACGAGCGAGCCGTCGGCGAACATCTCCGACACCGCTTTGATGCGCTGTTGAATGCCCTTGGTGTAGTCGAGTCGGTCGACGCCCAAGAGGACCAGTTCCGGATCGCCGAGGTCCTTGCGGATCTCCTTGGCGCGCGCGCGGATGGCGGGGTCATTGGCCAACGTCACGATCTGTTCGCAGTCCACCGAGATGGGAAAGGCGCCCACGCGCACCGAGCGTCCGTTGTACTCGAGCAGCGAGTCGGTCCCGGTCGCAGCACTCTGACGTCGCGCCATGCGCGAGAAGTTCGAGGCCGCCTGGGGCACTTGAAAGCCGACCAGGTCGGCTCCAAGGAGGCCCTGGAGAATCTCGCGGCGCCAGGGCAACTGCATGAACAGCTCGATGGGCGGAAACGGGATGTGAAGGAAGAATCCGATGCGGACGTCGGGTCGCAACTGTCGCAACATGTGCGGGACGAGCTGGAGCTGATAGTCATGGATCCATACGGTCCCGTTGGGGGCCACCTCGTCGGCGACCGCGGCGGCAAAGCGCATGTTGACTCTGGTGTAGGCCTGCCACCAGTGCCGGTGAAAGGCCGGTGCGCGAATGGCGTCGTGATAGAGCGGCCAAAGGGTGGCGTTGGAAAATCCCAAGTAGAAGTCCTCGTACTCCTCAGCACTCACGTCGACCGCGAGCAGTCGGATCCCCTCGTAGTCGGTGGGAGGAGCGTCGTACTCCGAGGTGCCGGGCCAGCCAATCCACAGACCGTTTCGGTTCTGCAGCACGGCCGTCAAGGCCGAGACCAAACCTCCGGGACTGGGCTGCCACGCGTCGGTGCCATCGACGCTCACGTGACGCACAGGAAGACGATTGGCGACAACGACCAGATCGGCCTTGGGTCCACGGGGCCCGCGATCTCTCGTCGATGACGTCGCAACGCTGCTGCCGTCAGTCTCCACCATTGATGTCACTACCTGTCCAAAGCCTCAGGCCCGAGCTCGAGCGTGGACCAGTGGGAACTACACCCCACCTCAGGTCATGGTAGTGCCGCGATCATCTTTTCCGGCCGCGTTCCACCAACTCGGTGATCCAGCCACGCCCACCGCCTGTTCGATCACACGCTGATCCGCCTCAATCACGTGCAACACGGCGTCAATGAGCGCTAGGTGCGTGAGCGCCTGAGGAAAGTTCCCGAGGTGCCGACCGGTCTTCGCGTCGAGTTCTTCGCCGTAGAGTCCGAGCACGCTCGCCGAACCAAGCAGCTTCTCGCAGTTCGTCCTCGCCCACTCGATCTCGCCGATCTTGACGAGCGCCGAGACGAGCCAGAAGGAACACACGGTAAAGGTGCCCTCGTCCTCGCCCCCGATGCCGTCGTCGGTGCGCTGGGCCCGATAGCGATAGACGAAGGGTCCGTCGCTCAACTCTTCGGCGATCGAAAGAACCGTGGCGCGGATGCGCTCGTCGGTGGGCGGCAAGAACCCGAGGATCGGCAACAGCAAGAGCGAGGCGTCGAGTTCGCCCGAACCGTAGTACTGGCGGAAGCGTCCGCGATCGTCGACGGCCTTCGCGCAGACCTCTTCGTGGATCTCTTGGGCCGCGGCCCACCACGCGTCGGCTCGCGCTCGCTCACCGCGCAGTGCCGCCAGGCGCGCACCACGATCGGCCGCCACCCAGCACATGACCTTGGAGAACGTGAAGTGCTGAGGTTCGCCGCGCACTTCCCAGATGCCTCGGTCGGGTTCGCGCCACAGCTTGAGGGCCATCTCGACTGCTTGGACCACGATGCGCCAGGACCGCTCGCTCAGTGAGTCGCGCGAACGAGTGTGCTCGAACACGCAGTCCACGATGGCGCCCAGAATGTCGAACTGAACCTGGTTGTAGGCCGCGTTCCCCACCCGCACCGGTCGACTGCCGCCGTAGCCGGTGAGGTGATCGAGTTCCGCCTCGGTGGGTGTCGACGCGTCGTCGACGGGATAGAGCACCTGCAGACTCGCGCGCAGGCGCTTGCCCTCCATGACCCCGCCTTGAGGTTCGAGCACGTCGCCCAGGAACGCCAAGAAGTCGTCGGCCTCCGTATCAAAGCCCAGGGCGTGCAGTGAACGCAGGGTAAAGGCCGCGTCACGTACCCAGGTGTAGCGATAGTCCCAGTTGCGACTGCCGCCAATCTTCTCGGGCAGCGACGTGGTAGGCGCGGCCAGCAGCGCGCCCGACGGGGCGTAGGTCAAACCCTTGAGAGTGAGGGCGCTGCGCTGGAGGAACTCGCGCCACGGGTGATCCGGGAAGTGCCCCCCGTCAATCCAGCCCCGCCAGAAACGACTCGTCTCGGCCCGACAAGTATCGACTTCCGCCCGGCTCGTGGGGGCCGGAGCGTCGGTCCAACTCAACACCGCAAAGGTCGTCTCGCCCTCGGTGAGACGGTGGCGGGCTCGTACCGCGCGACCCTCGATGCCAAATCGCATGTCGCCGGTCAGGGTGAGCTTGGGAAAATTGGAGTTGGTCGTGCGCACGGTCTCGTACGTCGTTCCGGCGTACTCCCACTCGGCGTCCACGCGACCGTAGTCAAAGGACGGCTCGCAGTTCAGAACCACATCGACACTCCCGTGCAAACAGGTGGCCGTGCGAATCAGCACGTGCTTTGCGTCAAAGTCACCCGGCGTGCGACGGTGGTGTGCCGAGCGATCGCCCATGCGATACCACGGAGCGACCGCGAGGAAGTCATTGACGATCAACCACCCGCTGCGCGTCTGCCAGGTCGTCGCGAGCACCATCGTGCCCGGAACGTACTGACGGTGCGCGGGAACCGCACTGTCGGCCGGCGCCAGACGAAACGAACCCGACGCGCGATCGAGCAGGGTGCCAAAGACGCTGGGATCGTTGGGCTTGGGAATACACATCCACTCAATCGCCCCGGTGGGCGCGATGAGCAGGCTGTTCTCGCAGTCCGAGAGGATGGCGTAGTCCGCGATCGGGGGAAAGAGAGTCTCGATCGTGTCCTGGCTTGGTATTCCGCCGTGGTAGTAGTCCCCTAGTGGGGACGACGTGGGCGACAGGACGCGTCGCGGCCACAGGCCAATTCGGTCATCTAATGATCGTTCAATTCGAGAACTCTCGCGGGTCACGATGGCCGTTCCTTTCGTATCTTGAGTTCGCTCTGCATACCAACCGGCCATTCGTGTCGGCGATACGTTGGGAATTTTAGTGCGTTTCGCGCCCCGGGCCTTACACGTTGGGAACTTTTCGAGGTCACGAATCTCACCATGGCCTCCCACAACCCTGGCGGTGAGGGAATACATATGGCACCACCCACACCTCGAGACGTCGCCCAGTAACCTCGACTCAGTCAAAGTTGAGGAGAGGTCATGGATCACGACACCGCGCGAGCCCGGCTGAACGAGGAGAAGCGTCAACTCCAGGCCCTCCTGGCCAACACCGATGAGGCGGGCGAAGAAGAGCGCGAGAGCAGCGCCGAGCCCGGTGACTGGACCGATCCCCAGGTCGCGCTGACCGGTGAGGCCGAAGACGACGCCGTGGCCGAGGGCCTGCGCCTTCGACTCGCCAGCGTCGAACGCGCCCTGGCTCGCCTGGACGACGGCACCTACGGTCGATCGGTGCGCAGCGGCGTCGAGATACCCGAGGCGAGACTCGACGCCGACCCCGCGGCCGAGCTCACGGCTGACGAAGCGCTCGAGTACTAGGAAGTCACGGCGGCACGCCCTGGGCTAACTTCCTCCCTATGAACCGGGGCCACCAAGTCGGGGAGAGTCGCGCGTGAGCGTGTGGGTTCGAGTGGTCTGCGGCGTCGCGGGCTTCGCCCTGCAGCTCGTCGTGCTGGACGCCGCGGTACGTACCTTCTTGCTGCCCCGGGTCGCCAATGTTCGACTCAGCAAGTACACCGCGAGATCGATTGCGTCGATCTTTCGTCTTCTGGTGAGAGGCAGGTCCTACGCCACCAAGGACCATGTCCTCTCGCTCTTTCCCTCGATCACCCTGCTGATGTACGAAGTCGTCTGGATGAGTCTGAGTGCGTCGGGTTTCGCGCTCATCTACGTATCGGCGGGAGACCCCACCTTTTCGTCGGCTTTTGCGACGTCGGGCTCCACCATCGTGAGCCTGGGCATCGACATCGTGGGACACGGTTCTTTCACGATTCTGGAGTGCGTCGAGGCGGGTATCGGACTAACCCTTCTCGCGCTGCTCATTGCTTTTATCCCCACGCTCTACCAGTCATTTCAACGCCGCGAGTATGCCGTGTCGCGCCTGACGGTGCGCGCGGGCATTCCCGCAACACCCTGGGGGGTGCTCGAGATCGCCGCGAGTGTCGACTCCTACGCCCGTCTCGATGAGCTCTGGCGTGAGTGGGAGCAGTGGTTCATCGACGTGGGTGAGACCCACACCACGGTGGTCATCCTCAACTACTACCGCTCCCCCGACCCTCGACAGACATGGATCGGTGGCCTCGCCAGCGTGCTCGACGCCGCCGCACTCTTTCAGGCCGCCGTCGACGCCGAGCCCTCGCCGACCGCGGGTCTGTGCATCCGGGCCGGGTGGCTGAACCTGCGGCGCATCGCTGACTACTTTCAGATCTCCTATCCCACTGACTTTCAACGCAAGATCCCCATCTCGATCAGTCGCGAGGAGTTCGAGATCGTTCTCGATCGTCTGGCTCGGGTGGGTGTACCCATCCTGGCGGATCGCGATACCGCGTGGCGCGACTTCCACGGATGGCGGGTCAACTACGACCGCATGGTTGAGAGCTTCTACACCCTCTTTACGTGTCCTCGAACTGACTGGCACGCCGCAGCCCTCGACCCCTTGGTCGGCCCCTCCAACCTGCGAGGCATGGAGTAAGCGAGAGGTCACGTCTGGCGCAGTGTCACCCTCGCGTCGAGACCACCGCCCTCGGCCTCGCGCAACTCAATGGACCCACCAGAGAGCTTGAGTAGTTGGGCCGCGATCGCCAGACCCAGTCCGGTCCCCTCGCTGAGATTGTCGCGTCCCCGCCAGAACCGCCGCAGCGCGAGGACGCGCTCCGAGGGACCCAGTCCGGGTC
>DATJUR010000108.1:0-4138 GCA_035502215.1 Acidimicrobiales bacterium
CTCGTCGGCGAGTCCGGGGCGGGTAAGTCGATGGCGTCTCGCTCGGTGATTCGTCTCCTTCCCGATCGCGCCGTGACCGAGGGCTCGATTCTGTTCCGCGGCAGGTCGGTCCTGGCGATGGATCGAACGGCGTTGCGCGAGTACCGCACTCACGACGTGGCCATGATCTTCCAGGACCCGCGCGCTCACGTCAATCCCGTGCGGACCATCGGCGACTTTCTCACCGAGGCGCTCATCGAGCGCGGTGAGCCGCGGGCCCAGGCTCGCGACGACGTGGCCGCGCTGTTGCGGGCCGTGGGCGTGAGCGAACCCGAACGGCGCCTTCGCCAGTTTCCCCACGAGCTCTCCGGCGGGCTGTTGCAGCGCGTGATGATCGCGGCCGCTCTCGCGGTGACCCCCCAGCTGCTCTTGGCGGATGAGCCAACGACCGCCCTTGACGTGACGACCCAATCCGACGTGATGGTCATCTTGGACGACCAGCGCCGCGAGCGGGGCCTCGCCATGCTCTTTGTCACCCACGACCTCGAACTCGCCGCCGCGGTGTGCGAGCGCATCGTGGTCATGTACGCGGGCTTTGTCGTCGAGGATGCTCCCGCGTCCATCGTGCACCAGCGAGCCCGTCACCCCTATACCGCCGGTCTGCTCGCGTCGCGCCCGGACCCCACGGCGCACACCCGACGGCTCGTGGCCATACCCGGACGTCCACTGTCGGGCTACGAGGTGGGAGCGGGCTGCGCGTTTGCGCCGCGCTGCGCGTTTGCCACCGAACGATGCCGCATCGAGCGTCCCGCACTACGAGCCATGGGCGATGGCCTCGTCGCCTGTCATCACGCCGAGGATCTCGAAGGGCACCTGGGCGCCGTAGCGAGGGGCGATCAAGCGTGAGTGACGCCGTCGCCGCACTGGAAGTGATCGGACTGCGCAAGGTCTACCAACTGCGCGCCGATCGCCCTGGCTCTTCGACCCCTGGCTCGGCCCTCCTGGGTCACGCCACGTCGCGCGCGGCACCCGCCTCGTCGCTGGTAGCCGTCGACGACGTCTCATTCTGCGTGGGGCGTGGTCGGTCGCTGGCCGTGGTCGGGGAATCGGGCTCAGGTAAAACGACCGTGGCGCGCATGGTGGTAGGACTCGAGCGGCCCAGCGCCGGGCGGGTGCTCGTCGGTGGGCGTGAGCGCTCGTGGCGCCACGTGAACTCCCGTGAGCGGCGCCGCCGGGCCCGCGAGGTTCAGATCGTCTTCCAGGACCCCTATTCCTCGCTCGATCCGCGAATGACGGTGCGCGCATGTTTGGACGAGGTACTCCGACTTCACTTTGACTGGAGTCGGGCGCAACGAGAGGCGCGCGTTGAAGAACTCGTTGAGCAAGTCGGACTCGACACTCGTCAGGCCGACGCCTTGCCCCGCGCACTCTCGGGCGGGCAGCGCCAGCGTGTGGCGATCGCGAGAGCCCTGGCGAGCGAGCCCCAGATCCTGATCTGCGACGAGGCCGTGGCGTCTCTGGACGTCTCGATCCAGGCTCAGGTCCTGAACCTCCTCAGTGATATCCGTGAGGCGACCGGAGTGTCATATCTGTTCATCTCGCACGACCTCGCCGTCGTGCGTCAGGTCAGCGACGACGTGGTGGTCATGCGCCAGGGCACACTCGTCGAGAGCGGGCCCACCGAGCGCGTGCTTGACTCGCCCGAGGCCGCCTACACCAAGCGTCTCTTAGCCGCTATTCCCCGACCCGGCTGGCGTCCGGTGCACACTGAGCCAACGTCAGACCCGTCGACCCCTTAGACGACGCTCGTGGCCAGTGCGCCTCGTCGAAGGAACAATGCGTCTCGCTGCGCCGCTCTACGTCCCCTCGGTTCAGCACTGCTCCGCACTCGTCGCAGGCGCTACACCCTCCTTGGAGGTTCGCCACGTCCTCTGCTCGTTCGACGAGGACGCCACGTCGAGGACGTCTTGGGCCTGTCGCCACCCGGAAGGTTCGCGCGTCGCGTGAAATCCTCCGAACACTGCTACCGGGCTCCAGCGCACTGAGGTGGGAGCTAGCTCGGGAGCCAAGCCCTCGAAGGGCCCGGCCGCGTAGACCACGTCGCCACCCACGATCGTGAGGACTGACTCAATGTGCGAAATGTCCTCCTCGGGCACCGAGAAGAAGTCGTCCGAGAGGATGACCAGGTCGGCGTAGTAACCCTCCTTCAAGCGTCCTTTCACGTCGGCCTCGCCCGTGAGGGCGGCCCCGCCAGAGGTGTAGAGAGTCATAGCGGTCTCACGATCGACCCGATTGGCGGGCGGTGTCAGCAACAGCCCCCCGATGTCACGGCCCCGCACCAACCACTCCAGCGAGAGCCAGGGGTTGTAACTCGAGACCCTCGTGGCGTCGGTCCCAGCCCCCACGGTGAGTCCGCGTTCGAGCATCTTGACAAGGGGTGGGGCCGTTTGGGCGAGCGCCGCGCCGTAGCGCTCGACAAACGCACGTCCCTGAAACATCATGCGGTTTTGAATGGAGACGGCTCCGCCCAAGTGGGCGATGCGCTCAAGGCTCTCGTCGCTGACGGTTTCGGCGTGGTCGAAGAACCACCTCACACCGCGCGGAAACCCTCCATCGCCCGCGATCTTGCTAAACACCTCGAGGTCCGAAGCGATCGTTTCACCGTAGGTAGCGTGCAGGCGAAAGCCCCAGCCCTTGTCGAGGAGCAGACGCACCGCGGCCTCCAACTCCCCGGGCGCCTTGGCCTCGAGCTGGGGTCGGGGCTCCGTGAAGTTCTCAAAGTCCGCCGGCGACCACGCCAGGTTCTCTCCAGCCCCGTTCACCCGCAGCCACTCGTCGCCCTCGTTGGGCTTGACCATCTCGGTGAATCGCTGGAGATCCGCGAGTTCCTGGCCCGCCACTTGGGGAAAGAGGTGATAGCTCACGCGCAGCGTCATCTGGCGCGCTTTGGCCAACGACATGACCGCCGCGTAGTTCTCGGGGAAGCTCTGGTACCCGCCCCCGGCGTCGATCGCACTGGTCAACCCGAAGCGGTTCAACTCGCGAAAGAAGTATCTCGTGGACTCCACCTGCTCATCGGCGCTCAGGTGCGGTGCCTTGTCGAGCGTGGCGTAGAGCAACCCGGCCGCCGGCGCGGCGAGCAGCAGACCCGTCGGTTCGCCGTTGTGGCCCCGCACGATCTCACCGCCGGGCGGGTTGGGTGAGTCCTTGGTGTAGCCCACCGCTTTCAGGGCGGCGCGGTTCAACAGGGCCAACTGGTACAGGTGCAGGACGAACACGGGCGTGTCGGGGGCGGCCGCGTTCAACTCGCTTAGCGTCGGGAGTCGGCGTTCTACGAACTGATCGGCGCTCCACCCTCCGACAACTCGCACCCACTGGCCCGCGGGCGTACGAGCAACTTGCTCGCGCAACATCGAAAGTGCGAGCGCGAGGGACGGCACACCGTCCCAGCGCAGCTCCAGGAGATAGTTGAGAGCGCCGCGTATGACGTGCAGATGCGAGTCGTTCAGCCCAGGGATAACCCGTCGACCTCGCGCATCGATGACGCGCGTGGCCGCGCCGATGACCGGGGCCACGTCGGCTTCACCGCCTACCAGGGTGATGCGACCCTTTTGTATCGCAAGACACGTGGCCTCAGGTCGACGGGGGTCGTTGGTGAACACGCGTGCGTTGCGCACCACCACCTCGGCACTCTCGCTGGCGTCGGCAAGCCGAGCAACTCCAAGGACGGGTATGGTCTCGGGCATTCTCGCCTCCCAGCGGATCGGCAGCCTTTCCTTTCTACTCGTCGCGATTCGCCTGGCCATTGGCCGTGGCGCCCGTCATCGCCGGACGACCTGCTCCTAAGAGCTGACTAAGAACTGCGTGGGAGGGCTCTGGGGAGACTCCAGCGGCTCGGTACGCGAGGCGCCGTCGTCTAAAATGAACGCTCAGTACTGCGCCGCTGGTAGCAGACACCTGGGTGGTGAACGAGCCACGAGGCAACGGAGGTGCAGTGGCACGCAAATGGAAATATCCCCTCACGGTGGTCGTGGTGGTCGCCCTCATTACCACGGCTTTTTTCTTCGGCCGTAACAGCGCGTCCAGCACGGGCAGCGCGAGTGCGGCGACGTCCCATAGCTCCAAGGCGTCGAGCTCGTTTAGCGCGTTCTACCTGGAT
>DATJUR010000109.1:0-6147 GCA_035502215.1 Acidimicrobiales bacterium
CGGCGTTCTCCAAGTACGAGTACGAGCACCCAAAGAAACCGCACGCGGCTCCCGTCGTCGCGCCGGCCATTGGATCGGTGCAGTACGCCGCACTGGGAGTCGACGACTGCGGAACGGCGTTGCCCTACCTGCAGACCGACACGAGTTACAAGGGGGGCGGCTTCCTGGTCGGTGGCGACGACGTGATACGACTGAGCCCCCTCACCGCGGCGGACGCGGGCCACAACGCGAACCTCAAGACCTTCGCGAGCGAGTACGCCGGGCTGAAGCTGACCTCGAGTGAGTTGGCGGTGCCCAAAGCCGACGGCGTGGCCAATCCCAAGACGACCTTTAAGAACGGCGAGGACTGCGCGGCCGGTACCAAGTACGCCGGCAAGCCCGGCAAGGTCGTCTACGCGTACTGGACGACCTTGGCGCAAAAGTCGCCCACGCTCACGACCAATCCCGCCAAGATTCACTTCGACAAGGACCTTCGTGTGACGTTGGCCTTCGTGCCGGCCGGTGTCACGCCCACACCACCGGCCCAGAAGTCGGTGGACGAAATGGTTCTCGACGCGACGACACCCACGACCACCACGACCACGACTCTGCCCACGACCACCACGACGGCGCCCTTGAGCACGACGACGACCGCGCCCACGACCACGACCACCAAGGGCTGAGATTGCAGGCGGTCATTCTCGTCGGGGGCCAGGGAACGCGACTGCGACCGCTCACGTACGAGACGCCCAAGCAGATGTTGCCCCTGGTGGGTGTACCGATGATCGAGTGCGTGCTCGAAGCCTTGGGTCGTCACGGGGTTACCGACGCGGTCCTGTCGTTGGGCTACCTGCCCGATCGCTTCACCGAGGCGTATCCGACGAATCTCATTTCGGGCGTGAGGGTGACGTACGCCGTCGAGTCCGAACCCCTGGACACGGCCGGAGCGATTCGCTTCGCCGCCGAGGTTGCCGGGGTCGACGACACCTTCGTGGTGGTGAACGGCGATGTCCTGACCGATCTGGACGTGACGGCTCTGCTCACGTTTCACCGAGAACATCAGGCCGAAGCAACTATCGCCCTGCATCCCGTCGAGGACCCCTCGCACTTTGGTGTCGTGCCCACGACCGACGACGGTCAGGTGATCGCCTTCGTCGAAAAGCCGCCGCGCGATCAGGCGCCCACCAACCTGATCAACGCCGGGACCTACGTGTTTGAGGTACGCGCGCTCGAGCGCATCGAGCCGGGTCGTCGCGTGAGCGTGGAACGCGAAACATTTCCCGCCTTGGCCGCCGCGGGGACGCTGTTTGCCATGCCCGATCGCGCGTACTGGCTGGACACCGGGACCCCCCGCCTGTACCTGCAGGCGAACATCGACGTCCTAAAGGGTCGCAACTCCCAACACGACTTCACCGGCGTGGTGGACGGATCCTGGCGCGCGCTGTCGGCGACGATCGACCCATCGGCCAAACTCACCCACTCAGTCGTGGACCAGGGATGCGTGGTGGCCGCCGACGTCATACTCGAAGAGTGCGTGTTGCTGCCCGGGGCAGTCGTCCAAAGCGGGAGTGAGATTCGCTCCTCGATCATCGGACCCGAAGCAATTATCGGGTCGGGCTCGCAGCTGGGCCCGACGTGCGTCGTGGGGGCCAAGGAGCACGTGGCGCCCGACTCGCATCTCTTTGGCGATGTTCGCCTCGGCGGGGTGTAGGCCCAGTCTCTAGCGAAAGAGGTCGTCGTTCTTCGAGCGCACGATGTTCTCGCTTATTGAACCCGGGCCGAAAAACGACGCGTCCAGTCCTCGCACCAGCGCGAAGGGCGTCGCGGCGGACTTGTGCAGGATGAGGTTGGCCGCCCCGGCGATCTCGTCGGCGATGGCGACCTCCGTGGCCTCCAAGAGACGTCCCGTCGCGTCGCGGGTGCCGCGCAGGTCCAAGATGGGACGCAAACCCGCCGAGCCGAGCGCGACGTCGGTGACCCCCTGACGCCAGACCCGGCCGAAGGTGTCGGTGATCAGGACCGCGACGTCGACGCCGAGGCGGCGTTGGAGTTCGCCACGAATGCGTCGCGCCGAACGATCGGGGTCCTTGGGCAATAAGATGGCGGTCCCGTCTTGAGCGTTCGAGAGATCCACGCCAGCGTTGGCGTTGATAAAGCCGTGTCGCGTCTCGGTGATGCGAAGGGACCCGCGTCGGCGCAGCACTCGGCGCGACTCGCCCTCGACGATGGCAATCTTGTGCTCGTCCGTGCCATCGAAGTCCACGACCTGACCCTCGGACTTTGAGACCACCTTGCTGGTCACCACGACCAGATCACGATCGCCCAGAACTTCACCCGCGCTGGCCAGCGACTCGATGAGCAGCGACACCAGGTCATCGCCGCGCTGGACCATGACCGGACACGCCAGCGCGACCAGGCGAAGTTCGCTCACGACACCAGCACCGTCGCGAGGCGTCGCGCGTTCTGTGGCTCGGCCATGATCGTCGTGGTGACCTCAACGTGCATCCCGAGGTGACGAATGGGATCGGCCAAGGCCGCGTCGACGTCGTCGATGACCCATGTTCCAACCAGCTCGCCGTAGTAGTCGGCCACGCCCAGCGCGCTGGACTCATGCCCCAACTCGCGCATCAGCCGGTCGGCGGGGCCCTTTAACGCGGCCCCACCAACCAGCGGCGAGACGGCGACGATGTCGTCACGTCGAGAAGCCAGGATCTCGCGCACACCGGGAACCCGGAGTATGGGATCAATCGAGATGACGGGGTTGGAGGGCGCGATGACGATCCGACGGGCGTCGCGCAGGGCGCGCGCGACGTCGCTGGTCATGAGCGCATCCGTGGCGCCAACGACCTCGACGCCGCGCACCACGACGTCGTGGTGGTACTTGACGAAGTACTCCTGAAAACTGAGTCGTGCGTGCTCGGTGACGAACTCCGTCGCGATGGGATCGTCGGTGACGGGCAGCAGCGTGACGCCCACACCGAGTCGCTGCGTGAGCTCGCGGGTGACTTCGGTCTTGGTCGCGCCCTGGGCCAGGCGTTGGCTGCGGTACAAGTGCGTCGCGAGGTCGCGGTCGCCGAGGCGAAACCAGTCCTCGCCGCCTAAGGCCCCGAGTTCGTCCATGACCCGCCAGGTCTCCCCGCGCAGCCCCCAGCCCAGTTCATCGTTGTTAAGGCCGGCCAGTGTGTAGGTAATGGTGTCGAGATCCGGGCATATGGTGAGCCCGTGGAGAACGAGGTCGTCTCCCACGTTGACCACGGCGCACAGCTCGCTCGGATCAACCACCTCGCTCAGGGCGCGCAACAGTCGTGCGGCGCCCACCCCGCCCGAGAGTACCGTGATCACCCCAGAGACCTTAGAGGCGCGTAGATAACATCGAATGATGAGCGAGCTCGAGGAGGGATGGCCCGGCTCGCCCGCCTTCGTGGTGTTGCGGATGAATGGTGGGGCAGTCGAGCGGGTGGCGGAGTACGGTGACCTCGAGGACGTGCGTGACTGGGCGTCAGTGTCCAAACTCGCGGTGTCGCTGGCCTTTGGCGTGGAGATGGACTGGGATCTGCACAGTTACACCGAGATCGTGGGCCCCCAGGGCGCCAACTACGCCAATCTGCTCTCCCACTCCAGTGGACTCGGCCTCGAAGAGGGTGACCCGGTGGTCCCCATCGCGACGAGGCGCGTGTACTCGAACTACGCAGTAGAGCTCGCCGTCTCGAGGATCGTGGGTGAGAACACCGCCACCCAGTGGCTGGACGATCGCGTCTTTACGCCCTTGGGCCTAACGACGACGTCACTCGTGGGCCGTCCGGCCGCTGGAGTGAGTGGCTCGACCAACGATCTCGCTGCTTTCGCTGTCGCGTGGATGCGCTCAGACCTTCTGGCTCCGGCCACCCGCGATCGATTGATCCGACCGTACCTACCCGACTTGGACGGGATCGTCCCGGGCTTCGGACGATTTTCGCCGTGTCCGTGGGGGATGGGCCCGGAGATTCGCGGCGACAAGGAGCACTGGATGGGGAACTGGCCCGCGCGTAGTTTCGGTCACTTCGGCAAGAGCGGCTCGCTGCTGCTGGTCAACGCCGACGAAGAGATCGCCGTGGTGGCCACGAGCACCGAAGCCTTCGGCGCGTGGGCCGTGGACTTATGGCCACGCTGGACCAGCGCGGCGCGTGCCCTCGCCCTGGCTTCGTGAGTGACGCGTTGCGGGTGGGGCTGGACCTCGATGGTTCGCTCGAGTCGTTGGGCGACTCGATGAACGATCTGGCGAACGCGCTGGACGCGGTGCGGGCGTGTGAGTTGGTGAGATTTCGTACGCTCAGCGCTCGACGCTCGAGCGGCGAAGCTCGCCTGGTGGGCAGAGCGGTGTGGGCGCCACTGTGGCGTCGCGGCGTCGGACCGGCGATTGATCGATTCCTCGCCCCCCTCGATGTGATTCATCTGGCCGGTCGCGCCACCCCCCCGACCAAGTCCACGCCGCTGGTGATATCGGTGGACGACCTGCGGCCGCTGCGCGGCGAGTCGCGCGAGTATCAGCGCATCAACCAGTTGCGTCGCGCGGTCGACCACGGCGCGACGCTCGTGGCCTCGACGCGAATCGCCAGCCACGAGGTGCAACGCGTTCTGCACGTGGCTCGCACGCGAGTGGTCGTGGTGCCCCCGGCCGTGCCGCTGGTCGAGCCAACGACCAACGGCACTCGGCTGGTGGTCAACCTCACCGGTGTCGTCGAGCCGTTCTTTACGCTGTCGCGCGAGCTCGTTAGCTTTGCCCAGCGTCACGGCACACAGGTGGAAGCCGTCACGAGCGCCAAGGTCGCCCAGCGCATTCGCTCCCGGGGCATCGACGTGCGCCTGCGGGCTCGCAGCGAAGCTCGTCTCGCGTTGAGCGAGGCGCGCGTGGTGCTGCACATCTCCGACGGGGCGAGGTTTCCCTCCTTCGCGATTGCCGCGTTGGCGGCGGGCGTGCCGACGATCGCGCGCGACACCGCGATCAACCGCGAGCTGCTGAGCGGGGCAGCCGCGTTGACCAACAGTGACGCCGAGGTGCCGGCGGTTCTCGAGGACCTGTGGGACAACTCTTCGCGACGCGCCATTGCCGTAGCGGCGGGCCGGTCGCGCGCCCAAGACTTCGCCCCGGCCACGGCCGCGCGCGCCTACATGTCCCTGTATCGCGAAGCCGTGCGAGGCTAGAGACGTGCCCCGCGAGGTCAGCGTCTCACTCGACCAGTTCTTTCGCCCCCAGCCCGGCGGAATCGCGACGTATGTCCGGGGGCTCATCAAGGGCCTCTCGTCGCTGTCAAACGAGTCGTTCCAACTCACCGGCATCGTCCCTGCGGGCACGCCTCGTCAGCCCCTCGACGACCTTCGAGTGCGCACGGCCAGTGCGACGTTGCCCGTGGGTCTCCTCACCCGGGCGTGGGCCCACTGGGCGATTGGCGTTCCCGCGACGAGCGAGGTGGTCCACGCGACCTCGCTGGCCGGTCCCTATCGCGGCGGTAGCTCCCACGCTGTGCACTCGCTCGCCCTGCACGACCTGCTGTGGCGCGATGAACCAGACACGAGCACGCCTCGGGGCATCCGTTTTCACGAAGCCCGCTTGGCGATGCTGCGTCGCCGTGAGGACGTGCGCGTCATCGTCACGGCCCCGGGCCTGCGTGAACGCCTCATCGCCGAGGGCTTCGCTTCCAGTCGCTTGCACGAATCGCGATTCGGGGTGGACGACGATGACGTGGTCCCCGAAAGCGCCCAACGCGTAGCTGCGCTCCTGGGCGAGTACGGGGTTCAGGGTCCCTACACGCTCTACGCGGGAACGCGAGAGCCGCGAAAGAATCTGGACCGCTTGGTCGCCGCCCACGCGAGGGCGCGCGCCGACCACGAGGAGCTCGGCCCGCTGGTGGTCGTGGGGCCGCCGGGGTGGGGCAGCGTCGAGCTCGGCGAGTCGATCGTGCTGGGCGAAGTGAGTCGCGCCATGCTCAAGGGGCTCTTACGGGAGTCAAGCGTCGTCGCCTACGTTCCGCGGGCCGAAGGTTTCGGACTACCGCCAGTCGAGGCGCTCCATCAGGGCGCGCGGGTCGTAGCGAGCGCGACGACGCCCAGCGTGGCGCACAACTCCACAGTGGTAGTAGTAGACGCCATGGATGTGGCCGCCATTGAAGCCGGGCTGGAGTTCGCCTTGAC
>DATJUR010000110.1:0-3703 GCA_035502215.1 Acidimicrobiales bacterium
ACTGGCTAACCCAGGTCGGCGAAGAGGGCGACGAGGTAGTTGTCATCGTTGACGCCGAGAATCGTTGGCTCTTCGAGCCACTTCCCGGTGCCGTGTGGCGCACGCTGAGAGACGGGCGTCACGCGGTGAAGTTTCGTGTCAGCGAACCGCGTTTTCTCGACTACTTGATGTTGCGAGCCGGTCCGGGAGCGGTGGTGGCGACCGAGAAGTACGCGCTGGCCGGACGCGAATTAGCGCGCAGGATCGCCGCGCAGCTGTAGGCGACCGTTGGGCCCCGAAAGGGGTGATCGGTGCTTCGTCTCATGGCGCGTCGAACGAACGACGTTACGTACTTCACGAATGACCTCGCGGGTGAACTCGATGGACTGCGCCGAGGCGGGCCCGGGTGGTGGTTGCGAGGCGAGGGCGAGACGCGTGACCCCGAGCACGTCGCCGAGGTCCTCACGACGAGTTCACGCGCCCAGATCTGCGGCTACGACCTCATCGTGGCTGCCCCGCGCCCCGTGTCGGTACTCGTGGCGGTGGACCCCTTTCACGCGCGAGGGGTCGTAGACGCCCATCGAGCGTCGGTACGTGCGGCCATTGGGTACCTCGAGGACCGAGCGGTCGTGGTGCGTGAACAGCGCGGGGGACAGGTAATCGATCGTTCGGCGCGGTGGGAACGTATCGTTGCCTTCACCCACGGTGTCAACCGTCACGGTGAGCCTCACTTGCACGACCACGTGCTGGTGGGGGCACGCCCGGTCGCGGAACACAACGTCCTGGACGCCAGAGCGCTCTACGCGCACGCCCACGCTGCCGACGCGCTGTACCGCGCCTCGCTGCGACACGAACTCGCGATGCGCACGCCCTGGAGCGCATGGCGCTCATTCGAAGGGGTGGAGCGAGTCGTCGACCTCGACGAAGGGTACCGGGCGCTGTGGCCCGGACACCACCCAGAGCGTGGTGAGAAGTTGTCCTGGTCGAGGGACGAGACGATCCGCTCGTGGCGTAGCGACCTCACCCGGTTTGAACCGCTCGGGGTCGTCGTTGCCCCGTCGCGAAGTCGCCGAGTTCTCGACGAGCACCGATTCGCCGGCGCCTTTGAAGGTCGCCACGACGTTGCGCGTCGACACGTGGTGGGCGCGTGGGCTGACGCGGCCACTTTCGGACAGGACCCGCACGATCTTCTTCACCAGATCGACGCGCTGTACCCACGGGCTCGCGAGCGCGCCGGGGTGTACGAGCCGACGATGTCGGTGCGCGACGCTCGCTTTCTGGCCGCGGTGCGTGAGCACGGACCTCGACCGCTCGACAGCGCTCAATTCCACCACTGGCGTGAGCGCTCGCTGGAGACTTCGCGCGTGCGCGACGGACGCTCGAGGTAGCGCAGGAAGCGTGGGTCCCGATACGCGGGCGTCAGTTCAACCCACTGCAGTTGATTCTGCGCAGTCAGCCCCAGGGCGTGGCCCGAGCGCCCTTGGGCAATGTCGCTCATCGAGAGTCGATCTCGTTCGATCCACGTGACGCTGTGACCCGTGGCTCGACCTTTCGTGTCGCGCTGCACGCTGGGCGAGGCAACCAGCTCGCGCCCCGCGAGGTGGCGCAGTGTCTCGAGCGTGAATCGATCTGCGATACCGCCGAGGATGACGGTGGTGGGAAAGAGTGAGAGAAATCCTTCGGCGGTGGTGCCCCAACGCGCTCGGGCTTGGGAGAGATCCTGGAGACACGCAAGCGTGAGGACGCCCTGGCCACCGCCCTCGGAAACGATGCCGGGTAGCCGAGGGAGAGGAGCGACATTGGCCAGTTCGTCCAGGGCCAGCAGCAGTCGAGCACCCTGGTGGTGTCGGTCGTAGGTGGCGTGGACCAACTCCTCGATGAGTCCGACCACCAGGGGAATTGACACGGCCTGGTGTCGACTGGGCGAGACGATATGCAGTTGGTGGGGTCCGGCTAAGAACTCCGCGACGTCGAGGGGCGCTTCACGCGCTGAGGCCCGCGCAGCTTCGGTGCGAATCCCCGCGAAGAGGCCCGCGGTCGTCGACCAAATGCTCGACCGCTCGCGCTCTTCGGTCGCGAGCACTCCGCGCAGCAGCGTCACCGCCGGGTGGTGATCGCCGTGATGTTCAGTCAGCTCACCGACGAGGTCGTCGCACCGTCGTTCGTCCACGCGGCTCGCGAGTTCACCGAGTGATTCGTCGCGCAGAGCGCACGCGTGCATCATCGGAGCGACGAGCGCACCGGCGCGTTCGCTCCAGTGGTCGTCACTTCGCTCTCCCCGGCCCCGTCGCGCGACGTCGAGAAGGCTTCGTGCAGCGAGAACTGCGCCATCCCAACTTGAGGATTGCCTGAGAGGTGAATAGCCGACTCGATACACTCCGGGCGGTGTTTCGACAGTTCCGGACGGATCAAAGAGCAACGTGGTTCCGCGACGATGTGCACGCGACATCAACGTCACCACATCGTTCTTCGTGGAGGTGATAACGCAGGAATCGTTTGTCATCAGGAGATTCGGAATGATGATTGACGTGGTCTTTCCGCTGCGCGTAGGGCCCAACACGAGTGTTGATCGCTCGTGTCCACTCGTGGCGTCACCGAGGGCACCTCGACCTAAGTAGATGCCACGCGTTGAACTCACCGAGACCATCGGTCGTAAAAGTTTCGCAAATGCTTGACATTGGTGTGAAGAACGACTGAACTTTTAAATGTCCTTCTGCGGAGGAGGTCTACGTTGTCGCTTGCGTTGTATTCAACGCAGGACGTAGTTGTCGTCCGCGCGAGGGCCGTGCACTGCGATCAGTTGTTGCACAGTCGAGAGACTGGGCGTCACATGAGCGAGTACATGACAGATCAAAACGGTGACTGACTTTTTGGAACAGAGATTCCAAGTCCCAATTTGAATCAACGTTGAGTCCCAAGGAGGGAAAGTGGCACCAGCCGCGAAGAAGAAGGCTCCGGCCAAGAAGGCTCCGGCCAGGAAGAAGGCCGCCGCCAAGAAGGCTCCGGCCAAGAAGCGCCCGGCCGCCAAGAAGGCAGTCAAGCGCGCGGTTAAGAAGTAACCAGAACGTCTCAGTAGTACAAGAGTCGTCATTTGAGGGGGTCGCGAGACCCCCTCAAATGCTGTCTGAGTACGGCGTGTGGGTCACAGATTGCCGCGGTGCAGGTCGGCCGGCTCGTCGACATCGAAACGCCAGGGACTGTCGGTGATGAGATGAGTGACGAGCCCGAGTCGCATCGCCTCTCGTTCGTGGGCAATGGCCGAAGACGCGCCGTAGTGGAAGTGAAAGTTGATCCCCGTGGGTAGTGCCAGGACATTGGTGCCGCGCGCGTGATGATCAGTGACGATAGTGACGCCGTCTGCGGGGTCAAACTCGTGGAGCCCGCTCGGGTCTTGGAGATCCCCGTGAACGACGACCAGCCGTTCGAAGCGACTCGCGAGGCGATCGTACGCACCTTGGACCGCTTCGTTCAAGTTGGCGGAGCTCGACTCAAGGACCTCCACACCGAGGCTGCGCGCGAAGTTCGTTATGCCACTGGACTCGCTCAGCACGATGACGTGTTGGGGCAAGCAACTGCGTATGACCCGTGTCGCCAGATCTCTGGCCAGCTCGCTCACGCCGACGACGTCGCCGAGACGAAGCCGGTTCTTGGCCAGGTCGAAGCGTTTTAGAGGAACGACGAAGACTTGGGAGGTCACGAGGATGAATACTACGAGCGGGACATC
>DATJUR010000111.1:0-6884 GCA_035502215.1 Acidimicrobiales bacterium
TTGGCAAAACGCCCCTCGGCGGTCGCGCGCGCGGCTCGGCGATGACTCTCGAGGGCGAATTCGTCGAGCTCCTCGCGCGAGATGCCCCACTGGTCGGCGATCATCTCGGCGCCGATCCCCTGATTGACGAGGCCGCCTACCGCCTCGTAGCGCGCGGCGATCCGAGGGCCGAAGGGCCAACCGGCATTCGAGCCCACCGATGAACCCATCGCGACTCGCGACATCACCTCGACTCCTGAGGCAACGACGACGTCATACGCCCCGGCCATCACACCCTGGGCGGCGAAGTGCAACGCCTGCTGAGAGGATCCGCACTGTCGATCGATCGTGGTGGCGGGCACCGACTCGGGCCAACCGGCGGCCAGGACTGCATTACGCCCCACGTTGAAGGCCTGTTCTCCGACCTGGGACACACAGCCCGTTATGACGTCATCGACGAGTGCCGGATCAAGGGTGTTGCGCTCGGCGAGAGCGCGCAGCGCCTCGGAGGCGAGGTCGACCGGGTGCCAGTTCTTGAGTTTCCCGTTGCGCTTACCTCCCGCCGTGCGCAGGGCATCGACAATGACCGCTTCTGGCATCATGCTCCTTTCGCGTGGGACAACCCGCTTGGCGAATCCTAGAGGCGCTACCTCTCGGTGTGAGCGTGACAGTCACCAAGGGCTCCGACGTCCTCGAAGCCGGTATCAGACGTCATTTTGGTGGGGCTAGTAAGAATCGAACTTACGACCTCGTCATTATCAGTGACGCGCTCTAACCGACTGAGCTATAGCCCCAAGGGAACACCACTCTACATGAGCCCTTAGACGTCTTTGGAGGCTGGCGGATCCCACAGCACCGTCGACATCGACTGACTGGCCGTGCCCAACAGCACTCCGTCACGACTCCACAGGTACCCGGTGCCCTGAGAAAAGCCGCCAGATAGCGCGTGCATGTGGATCTCGACCAGCACCCACTCGGTCGGTGCGAGGGTCCCCACGCGGATCGTGTTGTCGAGACTGCGGCCCATGGCGTGTTGTCCGAGCGGCTGGCTGGCGCCGCCCGCGACGAAGTCGCCGAAGATGGCGAGGGTCGCGGCCGAGGGCTCGAGGTGGTGAGGTACCCGTACCCACAACGCCGAGACTGGCGATCCAGTGGTTCCGTCGATCTCCTCGTAGCGCCGGCCCAGCGCGACGCGAGTTTCGACGTGACTAAAGATGGACGTCTCGTAGCGCGCGGGCAGGTGTCGTTCGGGGCAGGCCTCGGGCGCCGGTACGTCGGGCATCTCGAGCCATGGCGCGGCCGAGGTGAGCTCTCCTGTTCCCAGCGCCGCGTTGATCGTGACGATCTCTCTGCCACCGGAGGTGGCCGTGGCGCGAGCCTGAGTCACTCGTCGACCGACGACGGCGAGGTCGACTTCGACGTCAACGTCGCTATCGAGCGGGGCAAAGGACAGGTAGTGCGCGGCGGCGTAGATGGTTGGACGCCCGCTTGCTTCCTCGAGAGCGACGACCCCGGCGCCGAGCGCGCTGCCACCAAAGAGGAACTTGCCCGGAGTAATCAAACGATCGGACACGTGAAAGCGCCAGGTCGTCTCGTCGATCCGCGCGATGCCCAGGAAGTCGCGCATGTCCACGGGGTCGAAGGCTATCGGGCCCGGGGACGGGCTTTGAACGCGAGACTCAGCGGGCAGACTTGACGGGTGATTAACCCGGACTTCGTGTTCTTGGCGATGGCGTTGTCGGTGTTTGGCGGCTACGGATACATCCGCGACACGCTGCGAGGTGAGACGTCGCCCAATCGCGTGACGTGGACGCTCTGGGGGATCGAGGGCGTGCTCACCTTTGGCGTGGAAGTTCAACAGCGCGTCGGCCTGGCGGCGTGGATGACCCTGATGCTGGGACTCGTACCGGTCGCGGTGGTCGTCGCGTCCTTTCGCAACTCACACGCCGTGTGGAGGATCGGACCCTTTGACATCATCTGTGGGTCATTCTCGGTGGTCGGGCTCATTTTGTGGGCTCTCGTGCGAGAGCCCACGGTGGCCCTCGTTCTGTTCGTCGGCGCCGATCAGTTGGCCGCACTGCCCACCGTTCGCAAGTCGTGGCTGGTTCCCTCGAGCGAGACGCCGCGGGCCTTTGCCATGGGCTGTGTGAACTGCGTGATCACGGTCCTGACGCTCAAACACTGGACGACAGCCGGCGTGCTGTTTCCCGGCTGCATCGCGGTCACCGACTTCTGCTTGACCATCCTTATCGTCGCTCGAATCGGTCCGCGGGTGCGTGGCGAACTGAGTGCCGCGTCGTAGTGGCAAAGGGAGTGGAAGTTTTCCTTTACTGAGCGGGTCGGGTCCGTTACCGTGGCGACGTGGCCGCGATGTTGCCGTTTAAGTGGCACCCGGTGGTGCTGTGCGTTATCGCGACGCTGGCTGTCGCCTGCTACCTGTTGATCAACTCGGCCCACCAGCGACGCCTGGCCCTGTACGCGTTGCTCGCGCTCCTGGTGATGACGGCGTGGCCCATCGGCGACCTGGCGGCCTCGGTCTCGCTCACCGTCGCCACGATTCAGCGCCTCGTCATCATGTTGTTAGTCGCACCGCTGCTCTTGATGAGCATTCCGACCAACGTCCTCGGTCGCCTTACGAGTCCCGCCCCGGTCGACTATCTGGTGCGCAAACTGACGCACCCGGGTCTCGCATTGGTGCTGGTGACATTGCTCGGCACGGCCACCTTGATCACACCGGTGGTCGACTGGGGCGCGCGCTCGACCCTCGGGCGCGGCCTGATCTTGTTGGCGGTGTTGGCGGTGGGCATTGAACTGTGGCTGCCCGCCTTGGCGATCATGCCCGGCACGCACCGCCTGTCGCCCGCGGCCCGTGCGGGCTACGTCTTCGCGTCCGCTCTTATGGTCACGAGCCTGTCGTTCGTGTGGATCTTCTCGCACCACTCGCTCTATCCCGCGCTGCATCATCAGCGCGCCCTGTTGCACATGACTCCGCTGTTCGACCAGCAGCTCGCGGGGTTCGTGGCCAAGCTCGGCGCATATCTGCCGATGTGGTGGGTGGCCTTTGTGATCTTTTTCAACGCCGAGCGCACGGGGACCGCGGTCGAAGAGACCCCCCTGTACTGGGCGGACGTCGAACGCGAGTTACTTCGAGTCGATCGCCAGCGCGCCAAGGCCATTCGCCATCATCGGCCCACCTAGGTCGGGCTTTGGTAAAATGAGTGTCCCCTCGGGGATGTAGCTCAGTTGGTAGAGCGCGGGCTTTGCAAGCCTGAGGTCGTGGGTTCGATCCCCATCGTCTCCACTGTGTCAGCCCCCGCGCGGCGAGACAGAGAGGTGTACGAGTGGGTAACTTCGCCGTCACCATTGTGCGCGGCCCCCGGTGGGACGAGTCGCGCGGGATCCGCGACCAGCGCGGTTGGAATGAGCACGCCATGTTCATGGATGGTCTCGTCGTGGACGGATTTATCCTGCTGGGAGGTCCCCTCGGGGACCAACGTCAGACCCTGCACGTGGTTGAGGCGCCCAGCGAAGCGGAGATCCGCCGTCGCTTGGCAGAGGATCCCTGGGCGCGTGAGCAGTTGCTCGAGGTGGGAACCATTGAGCCGTGGTCGCTCTGGCTGGACTTTCGACACGTTCTTTGACCTCGGAGTCCCGGCTCGTCATATCTTTGGTGTTCGGGGATCCTGTGAAAGAACGACGCCGGTGTGGACAGTACGTAGCCATGAACACGCGAGTCACAACCGCGGTGGCGGTTCTGGCGGTCGCCCTGGGCGCCGGTGGGCTCTTCGCCCTACCCGTGTGGGCGGCCCCTCGCCCCGACACCCCGATCGTCATGCCCGTGAGCGGAATCGTCAGCGTGACGGGCTTTGGCGTTACGTCGCTCGTGCGCGGTTCGAGTGACCCGTCGACGGTGGTGCTCTCGGCCTATCAGGCCCTGGAGTTGCGCGCCTCCATCGAGGGCTTGAGCACCGAGAACGGTAATCCCGTGTGCATGGAGGACTCCGCGCTGCTGTACGTCAAAGTCACCCACGACGGCAAGACAATCTGGAACGCCATCGCCGACGAGTGTCCCGGCGTGCTTCGGGTCACGAACCCAGCCAGTGCGCATCTCGTGAACGATCGCTCGTGTTCGTTCTGGCACCTGGTGGCCAGTTTTTTCCCGACCAATCAAGCAACCGCCACCCGCCGCGACAGCCAGAGCGTGTGTGCGGACCCCCAGGACTGATCGCAGCGACGGCACTCCACCCGGGGGCTTTTCGCATCGCCTTTGTCGCGCAGGGACGATGACCCCTAGGACACGAGTTCGGACGCGACCTCGCTGACAACGACAACTTTTTTCGTGCCCGGCACCCGGTCGCGGGCGTACTGGCGCACGTTGAACTGGGTTACGCCGATCGTGAGCGATACGGCGCCGAGTTCGTGGAGTTCGACAAGCCAGGCCGGCACGTGGGTCAAGTACTGAGCGGCCCCAATCGCCGCCTGAGCCAAGGCCAGGAGGACCAGGCGTCGCACGCCGAAGCGAAGCGCACTGGGGGCGCCACTTCGCCAGATGGCGAGCAACAAGCCGAGCACCACTCCGATAAAGAAGATCGCGGCCAGCGAGTGGACCCACGCGGCCGAGGAGAAGGCCCACGGCAGTCGCCGGGCCACGAGCTGGCCCTGGGACTCTCCGGCGTGGGGGCCCGATCCCGTGGTGGCCGTGCCGGTGAGAACCACCAGGGTAAAGGGGATCCACAGGCATCGCGCGAGGTTGCGAAAGTAGGGGTCGCGCACGTCCGCGCGGGCGTGGGGTCCGTACTCGTACTTGGCGTGGTGATAGAGCAGCGCGCCGATGGCGACCATGCCCAGACTGAGCACCAGGTGCAGAGCGACCAGATAGGGATTGAGCTTGGAGTAGACCACCAGCGCCCCGAGCAGCGCATCTCCGATGACGCCCAGAACCAGAGCGCCCGAGAGGGCAATGAGGTCGCGCCGACGCGGGTCCCGACAGATGGCGGCCACCAGCGTCGCACCGACGATCACGATCAGGGCTCCGGTGACCATCCGGTTGGCGTACTCGATAAAGGGGTGAATGCTCATCGAGCCGGAGACGCGCCCCTTAAAGCACGTCGGCCAGTCGGGACAGCCCAGCCCCGATCCCGTGAGGCGCACTGCGGCGCCGGTCAGGACAATGACCACCATCGACAGGAACGAGGCAAAGGCGAACCAGCGAAACGTGGGTCCCGAGACGCGGGGTTTCGTGGGCGAGGGCACCGCCCAAGCCTAGGGAATTGGCGCGTCGTAGACTAAACGGGTGACCGCTCCCGCCACGACGTCCTTTTCAGTACGCGACGTTCTGAAAGGCTACGTGGCCCTCACGAAACCTCGGATCATCGAGTTGCTGCTCGTGACGACCGTGCCCACGATGATCGTGGCGGCCCAGGGCTTTCCCCGCGCGTGGCTGATCGTGGCGACCTTGGTCGGCGGAACGTTGGCGGCCGGTGGGGCCAACGCCTTCAATATGGTGATCGACCGCGATATTGACGCACTGATGCAGCGCACCAAGCAGCGTCCCCTCGTGCGCGGAGTGATGAGTGCGCGGTCCGCGGCGTTGTTTGCCTTCGCCTTGGAGGTCGTGGCCTTCGCGGTGCTGGCCATCTGGGTCAACGTGCTCGCGGCGTGGCTGGCGCTGTCGGCGACCGCCTTCTACGTCGTTGTCTACACGATGATCTTGAAGCGCCGCTCGAAGCAGAACATCGTGATCGGTGGGGCGGCGGGTGCGGTTCCGGTGCTGGTGGGATGGGCCGCCGTCACCAACTCGTTGGGTTGGACCCCGGTGCTGTTGTTTCTCGTGATCTTTCTGTGGACGCCGCCGCACTTTTGGGCCCTTGCGGTTCGCTATCGCGACGACTATCACGCGGCGAACGTGCCCATGATGCCGGTGGTGGCCTCCCTGCGGCGCACGACGCTTGAGATCCTCATCTACTCCGTCGTGCTCTGGGCGCTGACTCTGCTCATTGGCACCAGTGCGCACCTAGGGTGGATCTACGCGATCTCGGCCACGGTGCTCGGCGCCATGTTTAGCTTTTACGCGCTTCGCCTGTACCGCCACGCCCGCAACGACAGGGCGGACGTCGCCGAGGCGATGAGGATGTTTCACTTTTCCATCACGTATCTCTCGGCCCTGTTCATTTTGATGGCGGTTGATGTCCTTGTCCGAAACCACTGAGGCACCGCCGGGCCGCTCGCCCAGGATGAAGATCGCGCTGGTCGTTGGAGTTGTCCTGGCCGCAGCACTCATCGCCGTGGTGTCGGTGCTGACTGGCGGGACGGTGACCAACCACAAGAAGGACGTGCTGACCACGTCGGCTCTGGTGGGTCGCCACATGAAGAGTTGGACTCTCAATGGCCTTGACGGGGGTACCGTGCGCGCGCCGTGGAGCGCGGGACACCCGAGTGTTCTGGTCTTCTTTGGCAGCTTCTGTGGTCCGTGCAAGAGTGAGATGCCCAAGCTCGCGGCGTACCTTCGCACGCACAACACCGGCTCGGTGGACGTCGTGGCGATGGACGCGGACGACAAGCGTGCGCCCGCCCTGGCGATGGTGAAAAAGGACGACGTCACCGTTCCGGTGGCCTTCGATCCCGATGGCGCGGTGACCACCAACATCTTTGGTTTCGAGGCCGTACCCGAGAGCGTGTTTTTAAGCGCCAAGGGTGTGGTCAAGGGCGTGTACTACGGAGCGATTCCTGAGAGCGTCTTCGTGCAGGGGCTCAAGCTTCTTCGAACGACCTAATGGGACTGGAAAGTCTTCCGTAGTTGAGAGAGGCTTCCCACCGAGCCGCTGATTGGTGAGCACTCGAAACGACCCGGAGCATCAAGCCCTAGGACTAGAGCGTGCCCCAGTCGGTTGGCGAGGTTGACGGAG
>DATJUR010000112.1:0-7082 GCA_035502215.1 Acidimicrobiales bacterium
ATACGAAAGGAACACTAATCGTGGCACTCGTCACACTGCAGGAACTGTTGGACTCGGGCGTGCACTTCGGGCACCAGACCCGGCGCTGGAACCCCAAGATGCGCCGCTTCATTCTCGGCGAGCGCAACGGGATCTACCTCATCGATCTGCGCAAGACCCTCGCGGGCATCGAAACCAGTTACGCCTACGTGCGTGACCTGGTGGCGAGCGGCGGGGTGATCCTCTTCGTGGGGACCAAGAAGCAGACCCAGGGCCCCATCGAGGACTACGCCAAGGCGTGTGGGATGCCCTTTGTGAACCAGCGCTGGCTGGGCGGGATGCTCACGAACTTTTCGACCGTCGCCGGTCGCGTGAAGCGCCTCATCGAACTGCGCGCCATGGAGCGCGCCGGTGACTTTGAGGCCATGCCCAAGCGCGAAGCGCTGCGCCACAGTCGCGAACTCGAAAAACTGGATCGCAACTTGAGCGGGATCGCCAACCTCGACCGCGTGCCCGACGCGATCTTCGTGATCGATACGAAGAAGGAGCACATTGCGGTCACCGAAGCGAAGAAGCTCGGCCTGCCCGTGGTCGCGGTGGTGGACACGAACTGTGACCCCGACGTGATCGACTACGTCATTCCGGGCAACGACGACGCCATCCGGGCCGGATCGCTGCTGTGCCGTCTCATGGCTGACGCGGTCACCGAGGGACGCTTTATCCGCCAGAATCGCCCCGCGGTCACGGTCACGCCCTCGACCAGTGCCGCGAGCGCCTAAGACACCAACTCGAAGAGGAGACTTCAAGGTGACGATCACCGCCAAGGACGTACAGAACCTGCGCCAGGCCACCGGCGTGGGCATGATGGATGCCAAGAGGGCCCTGGAAGACGCCGACGGCGACATGGAAGCCGCCATCCGCCTGTTGCGCATCCAGGGCCTCGCGTCGGCCGAGAAGCGTGCCAGCCGCGAGGCGAGCGAAGGCGCGGTCGCCGTGGTTCGTGACGGTAACGTCGCGGCCATCGTGGAGCTGCGCTGCGAGACCGACTTCGTGGCTAAGTCCCAAGAGTTCGTCGCGCTGGCCGACGAGATCGCCGCCGCCGTGGTGGCCGACGGCGATCAGTCCGTCGCCCACTTCAAAGAGAACATCGACACGATGCTCACGACCTTGAAGGAGAACATCTCCGTCGGTCGCGTCTATCGCCTGGAGGCCGGTGCCGGCGAGGTCATCGACACCTATCAGCACATCCAGGCGAATCGTGGGGTGAACGCCGTGATCGTCGTGCTCAAGGGCGCGAGCGAGGAAGTTGCCCACGAGATCGCCTTGCACATCGCCTTTGCGAAGCCGGAGTACCTCAGCCGCGAGGACGTGCCCGCCGAGGCGGTGGAGGCCGAACGAAAGACGATTGAAGAGATCACTCGCAACGAAGGCAAGCCCGAAGCGGCGATCCCCAAGATCCTCGAAGGTCGGCTGAATGGTTGGTACAAGGACCGGGTCTTGTTAGACCAGCCCTACGTCCAGGACGAAAAAGAAACGGTGGCTCAGTTCTTGAAGGGTGCGTCGATAACGGCGTACGCTCAAGTTGTCATCGGGGGATAGGACAATCGTGCGCCGAATGGTCTTAAAGCTCTCGGGCGAGGCGCTGGCGTCGGCCGCGAGTGACGAAACCATTGACGCATCGACCGTCGACTTTCTGGCCATTGAGATCGCGGCCGCCATGGAGCGCGGCGGTCTCGAACTTGCGGTCGTGGTGGGGGGCGGCAACATCTGGCGCGGTGCGACCGGTGAACTCGCGGGGATGAACCGAGCGAACTCCGACCTCATGGGCATGTTGGGCACTGTCATCAACGCCCTCGCTCTCCAAGACGCGATTGAGAACCACGGGCGTCCCACCCGGGTGATGTCGGCGATCGATATGAACCAGGTCGCCGAGCCCTACATTCGCCGCCGGGCGGTTCGCCACCTGGAGAAAGGCCGCGTGGTCATCTTCGCCGCGGGCATGGGCAACCCGTACTTCACCACCGACACGCCGGCCGCCCAGCGCGCCGCGGAGGTCGAGGCCGAGATCGTCTTAAAGGGCACCCACGGCGGGGTGGACGGCGTCTACGACGAGGACCCGCGCGTCAATCCCGAGGCTCATAAGTTCGTCGAGATCTCCTTCGATGAGGTGATCGCGAGAAACTTGCGCGTGATGGACATGACCGCGATCACCTTCTGCAAAGACAACAATCTGCCCATCCGCGTTTTCGACCTGATGGCCGACGGGAACCTCGGGCTCGCCCTCGACGGTGCGCCCGTCGGTACGCTGGTGAAGTAATGGAGAACGAACTCGTCGACTTGGTGATGGACGACACTCGCGAGAAGATGGCGAGGGCGATCGAGCACCTCAAGAGCGAGTTCGCCACCGTACGCACGGGTCGGGCTACCTCATCGCTCATCGACGGTCTGCTCATTGAGTACTACGGCACCGAGACTCCCCTCAAGCAACTCGCCAACTTCTCGGTGCCCGAGCCGCGACTGCTCGTCGTCTCCCCGTTCGACAAGGCGTCGATTCCCGCGATCGAAAAGGCGATCGGCAACGCGAACCTCGGTCTGACCCCCTCGAGCGACGGTCAGGTCATCCGACTGAACTTTCCCGCTCTCACCGAAGAGCGCCGCCGCGACTTCGTCAAGATCGTCAAGACCAAAGCCGAGGAGGGTCGCGTCGCGCTGCGCGGCGTGCGACGTCACGCTCGTCAGGAACTTGAGAACCTCGAAAAAGAAGAAAGTCTCTCGAGCGATGAGATCGAGCGACTCGAAAAGATCCTGGACAAGATGACCCACGACGAGGTCGCCGTGGTGGACGAGCTACTGGCTCACAAGGAGCAGGAACTTCTTGAAGTCTGACGACGACGGCACCTACGAGGACGAACCCACCGGGCAGTTCCCGGTGACGAGTTCTAGTGACCCTCGCGTGACGATCACCGGAGCCGAGATCGCCTCGGAGATCGTCGAGGACGCACCGGTGGTGGACCCCGAGACCTTGTTGCCGCACTGGACGGACGCACCCACCGGACAAGTGCCCATCGTCGTGGCGCGCGAGGGTACCAAAGATGACGACCCGTGGTCGGCGGTGCCGGCCCCCGCGTGGCGCGAGGGCGAGGCCGACTGGGTCGCTCACGAGGGCCAGTTCGACGCGTCGTTTCTCGCCGGCGAGGCCAAGGTGGACGACTCGCGGCCCTGGGAGTTCGACCTGAGCGTGGAGGAGGTCGACGACGAGCCCGTCGCCGAAGCGCCGCGTCCCGAACCCCGACGCGAGCAGCGCACGCGCCAGCGCGTGACCCACAATCCCTTGGCCGGTCGGGCGGTTCGCCAGACCTCCAACAGCGTGTCGCTGGCGACGATGACCGGCATCGGCCTGGCGATCGTGGTCTTCGGCGTCTTTTTCGCCGGACCCCTTGCGCTCAGCGTGCTGGCGCTCATTGCCCTCGCGCTCGCCGCGGGCGAGGCCTTCGCCGGTTTTCGCAGTGTGGGTGCGCACCCCGCGACCATCTTGGGCATCGCCGCAGTCTTGACCCTGGGGATCGCGGTCTACAACAAGGGCCTCGTGGTGGTGGGCGCGGTCACCGTGCTGCTGGTGATCTTTGGCTTCATCTGGTACATGTTCGCTCCCACCAAGATCGACGTGCTCGACGGGCTGGGCGCGACGTTCTTCGTCTACGCCTGGGTCGGCGTGCTGGGCAGCTACGCCATTGTGATGCTCGCGCCCCACACCTATCCCAACCGCAATGGCATGGCGTTCGTCTTTGGCGCACTGGCGCTGACGATCTGCAATGACGCGGCCGCGCTGTTTACCGGGCGCTGGTTCGGCAGCCATCCCCTCAACGCCACCCTCTCGCCGAACAAGACAATCGAAGGCACCGTGGGCGGCACGATTGTCACGCTGATCGCCGGTGCGCTGTTGTTGCCGGTCATGAGTCCGTGGACGGCCGCGCACGGCGTGGAAGCGGCGGTGGCGCTGTCGATCGTGGTGCCCCTCGGCGACCTGTTCGAATCGATGGTCAAGCGCACGCTCGGGCTCAAGGACTTCGGGAGGCTGCTGCCCGGACACGGCGGGCTGCTCGATCGCATCGACGGGCTCTTGTTCGCGCTGCCGACGATGTACTACTTGTTGCACGTCATCAAACTGAGTTAGTGATGTCGCACGTGCGTCACCGCGTGGCGTTGCTGGGAGCTACGGGATCCATCGGCGTCCAGACCCTCGACGTGCTGCGCCGAGAACGAGAGCGCTTTGAACTCGTCTCGATCGCCGGCGGTGAGCAGGTGAGTGAACTCGCGGCCATCGCGCGCGAGTTCCACGTGGCGCGCGTGGGCGTGAAGTCCGAGTCGCATCGGGCCACGCTGGCCGATCTGCTCGGCGCCGACGTGGAGATTCTGGTGGGCGAGCAGGGACTTGAAGAACTCGCGCGCGACGCGGACATCGTGATGAACGCGGTCCTGGGATTTGCCGGTCTGCCCGTGACCCTGGGGGCCCTGTCGGCCGGACGACGTCTCGCGCTCGCCAACAAGGAGTCGCTCATCGCGGCCGCGCCCTTGGTGGCCAAAGTACGCGACACCCCCGGGGCCGAACTCCTCCCGGTGGACTCCGAGCACTGCGCGATCCATCAGTGTCTCGCGGGCTCGCCGTACGGCCTGGGCTACCCCGACGTGCGCCGACTGCTCATCACTGCGTCGGGTGGTCCCTTTCGCGGCTGGTCGAAGGAACGACTCAAGGGCGCCACCAAGGATGAAGCACTGCGACATCCCACGTGGTCGATGGGGGCCAAGATCACGATCGACTCGTCGACGCTGATGAATAAGGGCCTCGAAGTGATGGAGGCGACCGCGTTTTTTGGCATCGAGGTCGATCGCGTCGAAGTGGTCGTCCATCCCCAGTCGATCGTGCACTCGATGGTGGAGTACGTCGATGGTTCGGTGCTCGCGCAGCTTTCGCATCCCGACATGCGTCTGCCGATCGCGTACTGTCTGGGCGCGCCCGAGCGGCTCGATCACGCCTACGGACGACTCGACTTCACCTCCTCGCTCGACTTGACCTTCGAGTCGCCCGACGTCGACGCCTTTCCCGCCCTCGCCCTCGCCTACGAGGCCGCCCGTCGAGGCGGCGCGGCTCCCGCGTGGCTGAGCGCGGCGAACGAAGTGGCGGTGGAGGCATTCTTAAAGGACGAGATCAACTGGTGCGACATCGTGGCGGTCGTGGCCGCGACGATGGATCACTATGACGGACAAGACCTAGACGACTTGGCGTCGCTGTATCACAACGACGACGTCGCTCGACGATTGGCGCACGCTAGCCTCAAAAAGTAGTCATGGACACTGCGTCTACGTCGTTGCGCCAGTCTCCCTGGGCGCTGTTTGTCGGCACTCTCGCCTTCGTGGGACTGCTCACGTGGCTCGTGGGATGGGCGTTGCCGCTCGTCATCTTCTTGATCCTGTTCATGGTGATGGGTCACGAGTTTGGCCACTTCATCACCGCGAAGCGGGCGGGTCTGCTGGTGAGCGACTTCTTCGTGGGTTTCGGACCGGTGCTGTGGTCGACCCAACGCGGCGAGACTCGCTACGGCATCCGGGCCCTTCCCCTGGGCGGCTACGTCAAAGTGCCGGGGATGACCTGGGGGGCGGTCGTGCCACCCGACGAGGAACCTCGCACGTACCGCGAAGCGTCGTATCCCAAAAAGGTGCTCTTCGCCTCGGCGGGATCGATCATGCACGTGATTATGGCGCTGGCTCTCGCGTGGGTCGCCCTCACCTTCATTGGCAATCCGTCGCCGACCCACGTCGGGGTGGGCTCCTTTACGCAGTGGCAGGGTCACAAGGAGACCGCCGCGCAGCTCGCGGGGCTCCACGTCGGCGACCAGATCACCGCCATCGACGGCACGACGATTACGAGCATCGATCAGCTCACCAAGATTCTCCACGCCGCGACCGGTAAGCGTCTCACCCTCGTGGTCGAGCGAGACGGGCACTCGCTCACCTTGCACGTGACGCCGGTGAACGGGCGAAGCATCAAAGTGGCCGGCAAGCCTCTACCGGCTCACGGTTACATCGGCATCGAGGTGACCGAGCTGACGGTGCACACGTCGCCCCTGGCCGCGATCCCTGACTCCTTCACCCAGATTGGTCACTACGTGGGCGACGCGTTCGTGGCCATCGCTCGACTGCCCGGGGAGTTTCCGAGTCTCTTTCACCAAGTGGCCGACGCCAAGGCGGCGACGAATCCGAAGAACGAAGACACCCGTCCCAGCTCGATCGTGGGAGTGGTGCGTTTCGCCGATCAAGCCGCGAACGCCGGAGCTCTGCCGCTGATCACGATCCTGGCCCTGGTCAACATCTTCGTCGGCGTCTTGAATATGTTGCCGATGTTGCCTCTCGACGGCGGGTACGTGGCGATCGCCACCTACGAACGGCTGCGCTCGCGCCGCGGCGTGCTCTATCGCGCCGATATCAACAAGCTCGCCCCGGTCGTCTACGCCTTTATGAGCGCGTTGCTGGTCCTGTTTGCCTGCACGCTGTACCTCGACATCGCCCATCCGATCGCCAATCCCTTCTAGGGCGCACGGCGCCAAGCCCGAACGCGGCAGACTAGAGGCATGGAAGTCTCGTCTCGATTGATCACGCCCCGTCGACCCACCCGCCAGATCAGCGTGGGTTCGGTCAAAGTCGGAGGTGATGCACCGATCTCGGTCCAGTCCATGACCACGACCAAGACCGCCGACGTCGAGGGCACGCTCGAGCAGATCTACGCGCTGGCGGCCAACGGGGCCGACATCGTGCGCTGTACGTGTAACGAACGCGCGGCCGCCGAAGGACTCGCCCAGATCGTGCCGCGTTCGCCCGTGCCCATCGTGGCCGACATTCACTTCCACGTCGAGATGGCCCTGGCCGCCCTCGAGGCGGGCGTGAACGGACTTCGTCTGAACCCGGGCAACCTGCGCAAGCCCGAAGAGATCAAGTTGGTCGCGAGCGAAGCCAAGGACCGCGGGGTGCCGATTCGCATCGGCGTGAACGCGGGCTCGTTGGACAAGGACATCTACGAGCGATTCGGCGGGGCGACCCCCGAGGCGCTC
>DATJUR010000113.1:0-4117 GCA_035502215.1 Acidimicrobiales bacterium
TATATTGTAAGCCGGTGTTTCTATGAAAAACCGGCGTGATTCGGCGGGTAGACAAAACGAGTTAGTCGATCAATTAGCCAAATGTGACGCCGCCAATACAGGTCGTTGAATGTGATTATTCACAGTCACGTCGCGCATCTCAAAGAAGGTGCAGTCCCGCGCAGACGCCAGCGCGGCGTGTCGTCAAGCGACCGCGCAGCGATTGGGACCAAGCTCAAGCTCTGCCGCGCTAGCGTCCATTTGCACATGACCAGCGTTGATGCCGACGATCTTGCGATAGTTGCCGGGACGGTCCTTGACGTTGACGATGGCCCACATGACGAACTCGTCCTCGCTGAACGTGAGGGGGACGAGCGTGCGGCGTAGTTCTCCCAGGTGGCGAGCCACAAATTCTCCCAAATGAACCTCGACACCGGATCCGAAGTGGGCAGGAAAGACCATAATCTCGTCGCTCAGCGGCAAGACCCGGTCGTGCAAACTGTGAAACAGGTGATGGGCGTACCCTTCTGCCTCGTCGGCCAAGTCCGGTCGACCCACACTCTCTAGGAAGAGGGTGTCGCCGGTGAAGACGGCTCGATCGCCCAACTGATACATGGTCGATCCCTCGGTGTGGCCGGGCACACTCACCGACGAGACGACCAGGTCAACGCCGGGCGCTAGTTCAATGGACTTGCCGTCACTAAGGGGCTCGTAGGTGAAGGTAAAGGGGTCGGCGGGGTTCAACCACAGCGACGCTCCCGTGGCGGCTGAGAGTTCCCGCGCCCCGCTGAGATGGTCGGCGTGCAGGTGGGTGTCGAGGACGTGAGTGATTGACCAGCCCCGTTCGCTCGCCACGTCGATGTAACGACGAACGTCGAGGGAGGGATCAATCACCACAGCGCGCTCTCCCGCGCCAATGACGTACGACAAACACCCCTTGCCGCGCCGGCGCAGCTGCACGACGCTCGCCCCCGCGAACTCACCGGCGACCTGGTCGTACGTGGATCCCCACGATCCCATGCCGCCTTCCAGGACCCCGCTGGAGATCCCTACCTTTGCCAGCAACTCCGCTCCTTGCTGGGCGCGAAGTCCTTTGGCACAGATCACCACGACGTCTCGATCCCGTGGGACTTCGTCCAGTCGAGACCCAAGCAAGCCAATGGGAATATTGTGTACGCCCGGTATCTGCCACTCGGCAACTTCGTCGGGCTCTCGCACGTCCAACAGGTACAGATCTCCGTCGTCCAGGCGGCTGACGAGTTGTTCGCCGGTTACCTTCGACACCGTTCCTAACGTCACCCGATCAGCATATGACGGCGCCTCTCACTCCCCCTCGCTGGCGTTGCCACTGGCGAAAGAGCCAAGTAGATTCGCACGAAGCGAACCGGGATGGTAAGCGAGAGAGGCGTCCTATATGTCCGTGCGCGAAGTGAGTGCCCATGAGGCCTCTCAACTCCTCGACGGCGAGGCTGTCTTAGTCGATGTGCGCGAGACGTCCGAGTGGGACGCCGGCCACGCGCCGATGGCGAGCCTGATACCTCTCGCGGAACTACCTGATCACCTGGACGAACTACCTCGCGATCGTCTCATCATTTGTGCGTGCCGCTCAGGGGCACGTTCCTATCGCGCGGCGTCATTTTTGGCCCAGGAGGGCTTCGATGCCGTCAACTTGAGCGGCGGCATGCTTGCCTGGTACGCCGAGGATCTTCCCTTTGAAAGCGACAGCGGTGATCCGAGCATTGACTAGGCGGGTGTCCTAGTTACCCTGAGCCCCGATAGAACGCGAACGATTGAGTTCCCGGTTCCCACCGTTCAGGGCCACCGGTGAGAACTAGGAATCATGGCGCCGGAGACGAGACCGAGCTTTCGAAGGGTGCGTAACGTCCGAAATCCTTACTCGCCTCCTATCTGGTGCCTATCTAGGTCCCCTAAATGACTCTGATGGCCCGTCGCCAAGCCTTGCTACGTCGTCACCTGCGCGCAGTGGTGGGCGTCGCCGTCGTACTCAGCGGAACGCTCTTTCTCGTGGTGTCGCTGAGCACCGGCGGCGCCAGTGCCGGGTTCTATCTCGTCATTGGAGCCTCGGACGCGAGGGGGTTCGAGCCGAGCGGCACTATGACCCCTCGGGGTCCCGCTGAGGCAGCCACCAACAACGGATACGCGAACGACCTTGCGTCGATGCTGAGCGCCAAAGGGTCGTCGGTGACACTCGACAACATCGCCTGCCCCGGTGAAACGATCCAGAGCTTCGTTGGCGGGGGCGACGCGTGTACTCCTTCGACGTCCCAGTTACGTCGCGCCGAGACCTTCCTTCGCGAGCACGCCGCCGACTCTGGGATCGTCACGATTGACGTCGGTTTCAACGACATGCGTCCGTGTTTGCAGTTCGCGCGGGTCGACGAAAAGTGTGTGGCGAGCAGTGTGGCCCTGGTCAAAGAGGACTTACCCGCCGCGCTCGTGGGTTTGGAGAGGGCAGGCGGTCCACAAGTCACCTTTGTGGGTATTACCTACGGGGATCCGTTCCTGGCCCACTACCTCACTCCCTCCCTCGGTCCTTCGAACGCCGCGGCGACGCTGGGCGCGATGGAGCGATTGGACGCCGCACTCGACGCCGTCTTTACGGCCGCGCACATGGACGTCGCGCCTGTCGAGTCAGCTCTTCGGGTGGACGACACCGCAGTAACCGCTCGTTACGACGGTCGCCCTGTTCCTGTCAACGTGGCGGAGGCCTGTAAAACAACGTGGATGTGTCGCGCAGCACCGTGGGGACCCAACGACCACCCGAACAACGAGGGATATTCCCTCATCGCCCGGGCCATCGCTCAGGTCCTTCCCCCGCCCTTTTCGTAGCCCCGCGACCGTTGACGGTTGCGGGGTTGACTTCATAAGAATCCTCCTCAACCTTAGAAAACGGGTGGCACGCCCATTTCGGTCTCGAGGTGTCTTCTAGGGTTGAGCGTGCCGCGTCTCGTGTTCTCGCAGACCGACTTCCGGCACGTCGCGCCGGGATCTCTAGCTCAACAGTCGTCGAAAGGTTGAATGTGCGACCGCCGAAGTACTCGCTAAGCGCTTTCGCCGTGCTGATCCTGGCGACAAGCGCATTCGTCGTGGGCCGCGAAAGCGCACCCGCGGCAGGGACGTCCACGGTGCCGATCAAGTTCACTTCCTACTACCTCGATATGGGGGCCTCGGAGTCACTGGGGTTTCAACCAACCGGCATTACCGGACACGCCGGCGAGGTAACGGACGTTGGGTACTCGAACGATCTGGTAATGCGCGAAAGACTCAAGGGCGTGGCTCTCACACTCCAAGAAATTGGCTGCGGGGCTGACACCGTCCAGGCGCTGCTTGACACCACGACCAGGTCAGATGTCTGTAACCAACCGCCCACCACTCAGCTCACCCGAGCGGTTGCCTACCTCACCGCACACAAGTCCGACCCGGTCCTGGTAACCGTGGACCTGGGATTTAACGATGTGCGACCCTGCATGCAAGACGACCCCGTGAACGTTACGTGCATCGATCAGGGCATTGCCGCCGTGCAGCATGATCTCCCCATCATCATGAGGGATCTGAAGGCAGCGTCGGGGCCACGGACGCGCTTTGTCGGCCTCGAGTACCCGGACCCGTTCCTCGGCTTCTATCTCGACGGCGCCAGCGGTCCCGCCCGGGCGACCGCCACACTGGAAGGAATGGACCAGTTGAACTCCGTCCTAGGCAGGGTCTACGCAAACGCGGGCGCCCACGTGGCCCAAGTACCGTCCTTGTTCGAGATAAATGACAATGACGTCGTGACGCTGGACAACGTGGGGACAGTCCCAATCAACGTAGAAAAGGCGTGCGAACTCTCCTGGTTCTGCGATCAGGCACCTTTCGGGCCCGACGACCACCCCAACGTCGCGGGCTACTCACTGATCGCCGAGGCGATACAGGACGCGTTACCACCCTCGTGGTGACGGCATCCAAACCCTCGAAAAACCTCACCGACCTCGGATTTCACTTTGACCTGAACCCCAAATTTGCCTCCACTTTTTATGACAAATTGGCCGTGATCTACCTGGAGGTAGTCATGCCCAAGTTGTACTCCGCGGAGTTTCGCCGAGAGGCGTGCGAACGGATGCTGGCCGGCGAGGCGGTG
>DATJUR010000114.1:0-14945 GCA_035502215.1 Acidimicrobiales bacterium
AGCTATCTCACTCAGCCAAGTGGCCAAGGGTGAAGACCCGTTGTGCGACATATTCGAGCGTGGACGTAGCGTGAGCGACTTTTTGTTGCAGTCCGCGGATTCGTGGCTCGGCTAAGTCGAGTCGGCAGCGTCCTGGCACTCCTGGCGGTTTCGAGCGTGGTGCTCAGTTCGTGCGGCTCTGGCGGCGCGGTGGCGGACGCTCGGCGCAGCTGCGTCTACGTCACCAAGGCCCTGTCGATCGAGCGTCGCAGTCAACAAGTAGGTCTGAGCACGTCGCGCCGCAGCTCCCTGCGAGCCGACGCACTCAGTGAACTCCTTAAGGGCACCCCGTACGCCGCGGCGGCCACCTCGATCGACGGAAGCTGGAACCCACTCATGACGGCCATCAATGAAGCCGAACGCGTGCCGATTCCCGATCTTCGAGACACCCTCAGCCGACTGTGCCGAATCGCCAACTCCCAAACGCCCTACGTTTAGGTCTCCTGGGAGAGGCGCTGGTGCAACCACGTGAGTGAGTTTTCGTCCAGCATTGCGTCCTCCCAGCCCGAGAGTTGGTCCTCCAGCGCGGCCTGGGAGTCGATCTTGGCGATCACGACCACCGTGAGATCGCTGACCACTTCTCCAGCCACGTAAAAGTCGCCAAACAGATCCTCGGTCACCGGAGCGTCCGGCTCGACCATCAGGTAGAGCTCGCCCGTTGCCTCCACCCAGGACAGCTCGTACTCGTTGTCATTTGCGTCTGTCCACTCGTTGCCGAACTCGATCTCCGCGCTCTCGCGGCGCGCTTCGTTTTGCTCGTAAAAGGATTCGATGTCCATCGCCACACCTTAGAACTCGAATATGTGCGCTGCCATGTGTGCGGGCGTGTTCATTGTGTGGTCATGAGAAATGTCGCCCAACGGGTAATGAGTAGCGGCGTCGACGGGTGCGTCAGGACCTCTCAACTGGGACCTATGACTAGCCACTTCGACATCCTGACCAACATGCGCACCGAGTGGCGCTGGATCGGCCGGCGCCCGAGCGCCGAAGCGGCCCTCCGACGCCTCGACGAACGACACCCCGAGTTACGACTGGGCGACGAGCACGATCTGTGCGATCTCGTGGATCTGCTGGAGTCTCGCGGAGGGCGCAGCGTGCTCGAACGAGCTCACATCGTGCGAGCACTGCTGGAAGAGGCGACCGATCCCGACATCCATCGAGCGCTGCTTCAGACTTTGCTACCGGGGGTAGTCAGCGTAAGCCGACAGTTGCGTTTTGGCGAAGGCGTAGTTGACGAGCCTTGCGAGATGGTGTCGGTGGCAATCTCTCTGCTGAGCGAGCTTCTGGTGGACTGGGCGGGCCAGTCGCGCACGTACGCCGCGCCCGACCTGTTGTCCGCTTTGCGGGGGCGGTTGCGGCGTTGGATGCTTAAGGAAAAAGAGGCGCGTCGCGCGGTCTCGGCGTACGAGCCCATCGAGCTCGCAGCACCCGAGGCATCTCCTTTGCTCGCGCGCCTGCACAGTCTCGGCGACCAACACGAGCGTCTGGTGAGACTCACGTACGCGCGGGTGTTCGAGGGTCGATCGCTGCGCGAGCTCGCGTCCGAGGACCACAGTACGCCCGCCGTGCTGCAGACGGAGTTGCAATGTTTCGCCATCCGTTTTTTGCTCTAGCGGTTATCAAAGGTTGTGAATGAGCCCCGAGTTTCAATACGACGAGCCGTTACCCTCAAAGGACGATGATGAGACTGGCACATTCGCTCAAGAGCGCCCACTGGGTTATGTGGTCCAGCCCCGTTCTTCTCTTGGTCCTCGTTTTCACCTTGACCGCCTCGTCCAGTTCGACGCCACCGCGCCCTGCGGCCAGCCACCCGGCGTCGCGGCCGATGGCGTCGCCGACCACTACTTCCACCTCGACGACTCTGGTACCGGTGGCCGCCCCAGCCACGCATCACAAGGCGACGACGTCGTCGACCCTGCGCACGTCCACGCCCACAACGACGCCGACCCAACCATCCACTCTCAACGAGACCACTCTCGCTCCGACCCCGCCAGCCTCCAGCGCCGCAGGCGCCTCGAGCTCGTCCGTCTCGACCGATTCGAGCGCCAGGTCCAACGCGAGCGCCTCCGCCGCGAACGTCTCGAGCGCCGTCATCAGCGGTCAGCTAGGACCGGCTCTCTCGGTGGCCGACGTGCCGCTTCGAGGACCGGGAACCTGGGAGGTCGCGACGAGCGCCCCCGTGTCGGCGACACTGACCTGCGCAGGCTCGACGATCACGATCGAGACCCAGTTCGAGATCGCGGCCCACACCCTGTGTCAGGTGGCGATCAGCGCACGATCCACCCAGAACATCACGTGGGAACTGGTACCGACCACCTAGAACGTGCGCTCGGCACGCGCCTGCACGGGGCGGCCCTCGGGCTCTACTTCGTCTTGCTGCCCTACGTCGTGCTCACCAAATGGCAGCGAACTTCCAGCGAGTCCAGTGGCCTTGTCGTTCGCCTCTTGCTAGGAGTGCTCGTCGCGTTCTGGCTCGGCTTCCTATACCAGGTGGGCCGAAACGTATGGCGGTTGCGGCGAGGCCGACAGGTCAAGTCCGGCGCTAGCGCATGGTTGGCCGGTCTCTTGGTGGCCTTGTTGGCGCTGGCGGTACCCGCGCACCTCAGCGTGAGCGAACCGACCCCCGTGTCTGTCACGTATCAGCCCTCGACTCCACCCCTGCGCCATCGCCCGCCCACTCCCATCGTGGGTCTGGCACCCCTGCCGCTGGCCCTCGTCGCGAAGCGGCGCAGCGACGCGCTGCGGCGAGACGACGGCTCCGACCTCTTTGACGTCGACGAGTCCATTGAACTCCTGCGCGGCCTCAACCCCGGTCTCATCGAGCATCTCGTGGCGCTCGCGGGCGACGCGTGCGAGGGCGTCCTCGACGTGCGCGACGACGCACCTACTCTGTCTCGCAGTGGACTGACCCCCGCCATCCTGGCCTGCACCCTGGGCCCGAGCGCCACCGGCACCCTGATTGGATTCGCGCGCGAGGGCGGGCGACTCCCCATCCGCGCGGCCTGGAGTACCGAGGACGTCCAGCGAGAAGTCGTTGCCCTGCACCACGGCGCGGTCGTCTTTGCGCGCAACGAGAGCGAACTCCTACGCGCGCTCGCCACGCGGGCCCTGCGAGGCAGCGTGGTGGTGTACCTGGGAGCGTCCAGTGACCTGGACGACGAACTCAGTGCCTGCGCGGTGACCCTGACTCCCTACCTCGAGCGCGACGCCCGCGCACCAGCGCCGAGCCACGACGCGACGCGCACGGGAGATGTGCACGTCGAGATGCTGCGAGCCGACCCCGCGGTCGTTGGCGTCGTCGAACCCTTCACCCCGACGCTGCGACGCCGATGCATTGAGATGGTCGCGTACCTCGCCCTGCATCGCCACGAGCCCGTGACGGGTGAGCGCCTGCGAACGCGAGTCCTGGCGCACGCCGACGTCGAAGCCTCGTCGCGCACGCTGGCCAATACCGCGAGTTCGGTGCGCCGTTCGCTGGGCGTGGACGTTGAGGGTCCCCGCTTGCACCCCGTTTCCTCGTCGGGGCTGTACGCCACTCACGGAGTCACAAGCGACGTCGAGATGTTCTCCACCCTCGTGGGACGCGCGCGCCAACTCCCCCTGGCCGACGCGGCACCGCTAACCCACGACGCGCTGCTCTTGATCAAGGGCGAACCTCTGGCGAGCACCCTGCGCGGATTCGAGTGGTTCCTCGCTGAGGGGTTTGCGGCTCGCCTCGCGCGAGATGGCGAGTGGGCGGCTCTCGCACTGCACCACATCGCCCTGGAACGGCGAAACTACGAACTGGCGTTTTGGTCACTACAGCAGGGGCTCCTAATCGACCCCTTCAGCGATGCGCTCGCCGACGCGCTCGCCAAGGTGCCGCGCCTACGCGAGTTTGGCAGCGATGGAGCCGGCGCGCTGAAGCACCAGCCCGTCAGCCCCCGCGGCGCTGTAGCGATGAGCTGGTCGCTCACGGGCCTCAGCCAACAGATCTTTCAGTAGGACCGCGAACGAGACGGGCGGATCGACGAAGAGGTACTTGGCGAGCGATCCGGGAATCGTGTTGATCTCGTTGACGTAGATCTCCTGATCGTTGGCGAGAAAGTCCAGTCGGGCCACGCCACGCACCATGGCCAGGTCCGCGACGGCGCGGGCCAGGTCGAGAATCTCCTCTCGCTGTCGCGGCGCGAGGAGTGCGGGCAGTTCGCGAGGTGCCGCCACCATGCCCTCTCCCCCGACGTACTTATCGCGGTAGTTGAGAATCTCGGAACCCTGGGTTCGCCGGATCGGCCGCTCGATCGCCGAGAACTCCAACGCGGGATACGTGCGCAGGGCGATCTGTACATCGCGCAGGTCCTCGCGATAGGGCTCGGCCACGCAACCGTTAGCCAGGTGCGGGTTACTCGACAAGCGCGCCATTGCCGTCTTGAAGTCAGTGACCACGTCGATGCCGATCGACGAGCCCCCAAAACGTGGCTTGAGGATATAGGGCCCCGCGAAGGGCAGCGAGGTGCTCGAGGGACTCAGCAATTCGCGCGGCAGTGACGCCAGGCCCGCGCGAGTAACGAGGGCCGAAAACGCCCACTTGTCCATTCCCAAGGCCGCGCCGGCGAGCGTGGGACCCGAGTACTGGAGCCCCGCTAAATCGAGCGCACCCTGCAGGGTACCGTCTTCACCCGGGCCCCCGTGGGTGGCGAGAATCACCGTGTCCAGGTCGAGTCTCTTCGGGCCCGAGAGCCGCGAACCGCTCGTCCAAAAGCCGCCGTCGTCACCCAGACGCAGAGTGATCTCACTAGCCCCCTTGGGAACCCCCTCCAGGAACGCCTCGGCCTCCACGTCGCTGGCCACGCTGTAGTAGGCGCCGGTCTTGGTCCAGTAGATCCCGAGGGCGCCCTTTTCGAAGCTGGCCAGTTCACGCAGGGCCTGCAGCCCAGTGAGAATCGAGATGTCGTGCTCGGGAGTCGGACCCCCGAAGAGAACCCCGCTAGCCATTACTCACCTCGCCCGACCCATAAGACATCAAGGGTAGTGGTCGGGCAGATCATTCAAGAACAGGACCCCGTCGCCGGGCGCGAGGGCGCTACGAATCCACTTGACGGCGTCTTCGCGAGTGTCAAAGCGTCGCGGCGCGGTGGTGGACCCCGCACTCAGAGCCACAATGTTGGTGCGTCCAACCACGACGAGTTCGCCCGGCAGAGCCTCCACCAGTTGCGCCAGGCGCAAGTTCTCGACGTACTGCTCGGGCCCCAGTTCCACCAGGCCCGGAGTGACCACCACCCGTCGGCCCGGCAGATCGAGCGACTTGAGGGTGTCGAGGGCAACCAGCGCACTGGCGGGATTGGCATTGAACGTGTCGTCGACCACCACAACCCCCGTCGGCGAGGTGGCGACGTTGAGTCGATTCGCGACGGGCTGCACGTGACCGAGGCGCTCGGCGAGCGTCGCGTTGTCGAGCCCAAGTTCCCGCGCGGCGGCCAGAGCACAGGCCAGGTTCGTTGGTTGCACGCCGAGGATCTCGTCGCGTTCAGCGATCACCGTCGCACCAACGCTGACGAGCCAGCGATGCTGAGCGAGCGCGACGCGTACGTCGGCGTCCACCATCCGCGAACCGGCCGTCACGACCCGTTTGCCCTGTGCGCGCAAGTCGCTCACCCAGCTCGACAGACGAGCGTCGTCCAGATTCAGCACGACCGTTGATGCGCGCTCGGTGATCTCACGCTTGGCCGCCTCGATAACGTCCAGAGTGCCCATGCGCTCTAGATGCACCGGACCAATCGCGGTCACGACCGCGATCTCGGGCACGCACCACGACGTCAGCTCGCGTATCTCTCCCGGTCCGTAGGTGCCCATCTCCGCGATGAAGATCTGCGTGCCCTCGGCCAGGTTCTCGTTGATTGCACGAGAGAGTCCGGCGCGGTTATTGAAACTGCGCGGCGACGCCACGACGCCGGCGCTCGGACCGAGCAACGTGCTGAGGTAGTTCTTGGTGGACGTCTTGCCGTACGAGCCCGTGATCGCTACCACGCGCGGGCCAATCGCCGAGAGCCGGCGAACGGCCTGGTCGACGAAGCGTTGCGCGCGCCGATCCTCCATCGGCTTCAGGGCCCTGGTCACCAGATCCAGCGTCGGATTGACCGCCAACACCATGATCACCGCGCCAAGCAAAGGGTGGGGCGTGAGGACACCGAGTCCGGCAACCCCGAGGGAAATGACGCTGGCCACCAGAGCCGTCGTGCGCAGGCGACGGGTCCACTCGAGGCGACTGGTGCGCCCGCGCAGCGACAGTCCCCAGGGACAGAGCAGCCCGTAGAGCGACGTCACGACCACCAGCGCAACCCAGGCGCGAAACGCGATCGTCACGAGGATCGCCACGATCAGCACGTGGCTCAAGGTGATGGGACGACGGGGTTTGCCCACGGCGTCGGCTTTTGCGCGCGGGCGCTGGGGCGAAGACCAGCGCGCGAGAAAACGCATGAGCGACGACGGATCGTAGTGTTCACGCTGCAGGACTCTCAGCCAGCGCGCCATCTGCGCGCAGTACGCCGCCACGAGCAGCGCACTCAGGACAATCGTCTCGACGACGCTCACGACCCCAGCGCCTTGATGGTCTCGTCGACGAGTGCGTCAACGGCCTCGAGTGGAACGAAGTGTCCTACGCCGGCCAAAACGGTGACGCTGGACACAGAGGTCACCAGTTGAGCCGCGCGCTCGGCCACTTCGGGAGGCGCCTGGTCATCACCCTCGCCCCAGAGAAAGCTCACGGGGGTCTGCAGCGACGACAGGGCCGACTCGTAGTTCTCCTGGGTCGTGGCGACCAGCACGTCACGAATCACGCCGCTCGCGTTGCGATAGTCGCGGGACCCGAACTTCTGGCGCGCCGACTCCAGTCGCGCCTCAGTAATCAAATGATGGCCAGCCAGCCAGCGCACGAGTCGATAGCGACGCGATGGCTGTCTGGTGGGGCCGATGCGCACGAGGGGCACGCCGGTAAGCACCAGTTCCCTAACGAGTTCGGGGTGCGTGCTCGCCACCAGCAGGGCCACCCGACCACCGAAGGAGTGACCCACCAGCACGAGGGGTGACTCGGAGATCTCGCGCAAGCAGGGCACGATCAATTCGGCGTAAAGCTGGGCCCCGCCTGGAGAGTCGGGCGCAGGCGACGAGCCAAATCCCGGAAGGTCGAGGGCCACTGAGGCGATACCCCGATCAGCCAATCGCTGCGCTGCTGCTGAGAAATCGCGGGCGCTTCGGGCCCAGCCGTGGAGCCACACGACCCGAATCGGACCCGTGCCGTAGCTCTCCCCGAACACCCTTGAGTCGCCGTAGCTACGAAGCACGTATAGAGGTTAGTGAGGCGCGCCGGCGGCCCTGAACTACGTCACCACCTCCCATTAGCGTGCAAGGAGCGATGGACGAGGCGAACTTCTCACCCGACTTACTCATCGGTCTCACGCCCGAGCAGCGAGAGGCCGTGATGTCGCGCGCGCGTCGCCTCCTGGTGCGAGCGACCGCGGGCTCTGGCAAGACCCACGTGCTCACCCTGCGAATCCAGCGCCGCGTGGCGGACAACGACACCGAACCCGACCAGATCCTGGCGATGACCTTCACGCGCAAGGCCGGCGACGAGTTGAGAAAGCGGCTCTTTCGTGCGGGGATCCGCGACGTGCGGGCCGGTACCTTTCACCGCGCCGCGCTCAACATTGTTTCCCAGTACCGAAGCGACCACCACTTGCGCCCGCTGACGCTCGAACCGAATCGACGAAAACTGGTGAGCGCGCTGGCCGCCCAACTGCGCGACAGCGGCGAGCTCAAGCTAGAAGATTGGCAGCTGCCCCGCTTGGAGCAAGAGATTGGCTGGGCGCTCAGCCAGGGCTACAACGGGGCGACCTACGCGAAGGTGGCGCGACGCCAGCGCCGCGACGCTCCGTTGGCACCCGCTCAGTTGGCCGAGGTCCTAGACCGCTACGTGGGCCTCACGCGCAGCCGCGGGCAACTGGACTTTGACCTGCTCTTAAGCGAAGCGATCACCTTGTTGCGCGATGAACCCGAGGTGCAAGCGTCGTTTCGCTATCGCAACCGCGCGCTCTACGTGGACGAGACCCAGGACATGAATCCCCTCCAGTTCATGCTGCTGCGACAGATGGCCGGTGATGATCCCGACCTGTTCTGTGTCGGCGACCCCAATCAGTCGATCTACGGTTTCAACGGGGCGGCACCCTCACTCATGACCGACATTCTGACGACCTGGCCCGACACCACCGTGCTCGACCTCACGCGTAACCACCGCTCCACGGCCAACATCATCGCGGTGGCCAACACCCTGCTCGAGCCCGGGGCGCGGGGAATCGAACCCGCCAAGGACGAGGGCGACGTTCCGCTCGTGCGCTCGTACGACACCGACGAACAAGAGGCGGAGCACGTCGCCACGTGGCTCGCGGCGAAGCATCAACCAGGAAGCCCGTGGCACGCCCTGGCGGTTCTCGCGCGCACCAACGCGCAACTCGAACTCGTGGCGAGCTACCTCGACGCCGCCGACATTCCCTACGAGCGGCGCGGACCCGAACACTCGCCCGCTTCGGATCTGCTCGCCACCGACCTGTCGACGCGCCGAATCGACGAGCCCGATTATGACGCCGTGGCGCTCTCGACCATTCACCGCTCCAAGGGTCTGGAGTTCCAGCACGTCGCCGCCGTTGGCTGGGCCGAGGGTCAACTCCCCCACTACAACGCGACCTCCCCCGAGCAACTGGCCGAAGAACAGCGCCTGGCCTACGTGGCGCTCAGCCGCGCCGAGCAGTCCCTGCTCATCACGTGGAGTCGCGGACGAAACGATCCGCGCTACCCGGACCGGCACCCATCGCGCTTTCTCGCACCAATCGAGGCGGTCATCGCCGAGATCGAACGGCGCAACGCGCCGCTCACCGGCGACGCGCGCAAGGCTCGCCTTGACGCCATCAAGGCGTCGCTCACCGAAAGCCTCGCGCAGATCGAAGAGAGCGCCAAGACGAGGTGAGCTCGTAGCCCTTGTATAGTTCGCACGCGTGAGACTCTTTCCCCCGCGAGTCCAGCCGTGAACGGAGCCCGCGCTCTGCTCTCCACGTTGGCTGCCAACGACGTCACAGTCTGCTTCGCTAACCCCGGCACATCGGAGATGCACTTCGTCGCCGCACTGGACGACTCGCCCGAGATGAGAGCGGTTCTGTGTCTCTTTGAGGGCGTAGCCACGGGCGCGGCCGACGGGTACGCGCGAGTCACGGGTACCCCGGCGGCGACCCTCTTACACCTGGGCCCGGGACTAGCCAACGGCTGGGCGAACCTGCACAACGCGCATCGAGCCCACGTGCCCGTGGTCAACCTCGTCGGTGATCACGCCACCTATCACGCGATCTACGACGCACCCCTGCAGAGCAATATCGAGTCGTTGGCCGAGCCCCTCGAGGGCTGGTACCGACGCAGCGTTGACGCGAAGACTCTCGCCGCGGACGTCGCCGATGCGGTCGCCGCGAGTTACGGACCGCCTGGCCGTGTCGCCACGCTCGTGGTGCCAGCCGACGCGAGCTGGAACGAAGTGGACGACTCGTCACCGTGGCCGATCAGCTCCAGACCATCGCCAGTCGACGTCGGCGAGGAAGAGCTTTCCCTGGCCGAGCACGTGTTGCGCACGCGACGCACCGTCCTGCTGCTCGGTGGATCGCTCGACCGTCATCACCTTGACCTCGCGCACCGTATCGGCGCTGCGACGTCGACACGCGTCATGACCGAGACGTTTCCCACCATCGTGGAGGGAGGTGGAACCGAGCGACTCAATTACTTGAGCGAATTTGCACTCGAACAACTCAAGGACGCCGAGACCGTGATCTTGGTGGGAGCACGCGAGCCGGTGGGCTTCTTTGCCTACCCGAACGTGCCGAGCCGCTTGGTGCCGGACGGCGCCGAGATCATCGACCTCGTGGCCCCGGGAGGTGACGTCGGGCCAGCCCTGGAGGCCCTGGCGGACGCGCTCAAGGCTCCGGCGTTGGCCCACTCGCTTCAGGGGCCGCCACCGGTGCCGCGCGGAGAACTCAACAGCTACTCACTAGCTCAGGCGCTCGTGGCCACCTTGCCTGAGGGCATCATCATCGCGGACGAGTCGAACACCAGCGGCGTACATTTGCCGGGCATGCTCGGCGTGGCCGCGCCGCATCGCTGGATGACGCTCACGGGCGGATCAATCGGGTTCGGCCTTCCCGTCGCCCTGGGCGCGGCCGTTGCGTCCCAGGGACGTGTGCTTGCGCTCGAGTCAGATGGTTCGATGATGTACACCCCCCAGGCGCTCTGGACGATGGCGCGCGAGGGCCTGGACGTCACGGTGGTGGGCTTGTCCAACCGGAGCTACGCCATCTTGAACTTCGAGCTCTCGCGGGTAGGTGCTCACGCGCAAGGAGAAGCCAGCGCCCGACTGCTCGACATCGACAACCCCGCGCTGGACCTCGCTGGTGTCGCCAGCGCCCTGGGGGTGCCGAGCGAACGCGCAACCACCGCCGACGAGCTGGTCACCGCCTTGGAGCGTTCGTACGCCACACCCGGGCCGACCTTTATTGAGGCGGTGTTGCCAAAGCGCTTCGGTTGATTTAGGCGTCGGCCAGCACGAAGAAAATCTCGCCTGCGGCGGCGAGTTCACCGTTCACGCTCGCCTGTCCTCGACCCTTACCTCCGCGCGCGGACAGCTTGGTCATCTCACACTCCAAGGTCACCGTGTCACCGGGCAGGACTTGACGGCGAAAGCGAGCGTGCTCCACGCCGCCAAAGAGTGGCAAGCGGCCCGCATAACGCGCGTCGGACAACACCACCACGGCTCCGCACTGGGCGATGGCTTCGAGTAACAAGACCCCGGGCGTGGTCGGGCGACCAGGAAAGTGGCCGGGAAAGAACCACTCGTCACCGCGCAGCACCCACTCGCCACTCGCTCGCACGCCGGGCTCGATCGTGAGGAGTCGATCGATGAACAAAAACGGGGCACGGTGCGGCAGCCAGTCCGTCGGATTCAAGGAGAGCTCGCTCACACGAGCGCCAACTCGGCGATTCGTCGGTCGCTGTCGACGGTGACGAGGCGAAAGGTCCGCTGATCGCCGCGCTTGAGCACGTCGCGCGCCCGAGCTGGCGCGGGATTCCCGAGCAACGTGGTGGGTGCGTAGCACTCGACCTGTTGACCACCCTTGAGTTCGACCTTGATGACCGCACCGTGAGAGGTAAAGGCCGTCACTTCGCCCGGCACGCGCGAGCCGGTGCGATACGTGGCCTTGAACGTGGCGAACTCGGCTTCGGGATTGACCGGATGGCGGCCACGCTTGAGCGCCACGGCTGGTGCAACCTCGGCTGGCGCTTCCGCCTTGGCCACCTTGCGTGCCAACTTCTCGGTGGCCTTGGTCGCTTGCTTCTTGGCGACCGGCTTTTTCTCGGGCGCCGAGGTCTTGGTTGCCTTCTTCGCCACTTTGGCCGGCGCCTTGGCGACCTTATCGATCTTCTCCATCGCCTTGTCGGCCTTGGAGGGTGTCTTCTTGGCTACCGGGGCCTTCTTCGCTTTGACGGGCGTGATGGTCGTGCCGATCGTGGGCTTGGCCCCACTGGCCAAGGTCACCGCGAGCTTCTTCACGCTCTGGGGAACCTTGGAGTTGCGAACGGGCACACGCTCGGTAAAGACCCAGCCGACCCCGCGCACCGGCTTGCCTCCGATGAGGCGACCCACGTCGAAGAGCCACGGGTACTCGTCGTGAAACTCTTGGAAGGAGTCGTTGCTCAATACGACGCCCCCGATGCGATCGGCGATCTTTAGAATGAAGGCGTCCCCACGTCCCACGGCTCCCGCGGGCGGCGTCACGATGTCGCCCGCCATCGTGGCGTCGAGAAAGCGGCTTCGCTCGTTAGGCGCCGCACGGTGCTCAAAGGTGGCGTCGGCCACGACGATGATTTCGGCCCCGGGGTGCTCGTCGGCGAACGCGCTCACGGCCTCGTCGAGTTGCTTGAGACTGGGCGCCACGCGACCCTCGGTGGCGAGGTTTGAACCGTCGACCACCACGCGCAGACGTGGTGCTCTGGCCGGAGTCACCCGACCGACCGCGTCAGGAGGTCAGCCTGCTCAGCGGCGTGGACGAGTCCACTGCCGGTGGCCGGACTGGCCGACTCCGCGCGCGCGACGTGTGAGACCGCGAGACCGCGTAGCTGGTGATGCATCTGAAGATGCACGAAGGGCCACGCGCCCATATTCTCAGGCTCCTCTTGGAGCCACACCACCTCAGAGACGTGGGGGTAACCCTGGAGCACCCGGTCGATCTCCTCGCCCGGCCACGGATAGAGCTGCTCGACGCGCACCACGGCCACGTGATCAATCGCACCCGCGTCACGACGCCCGATCGCCTCGTGGGCCACCTTGCCCGAGGCGAGCACAAGTCGGGTGACCCGACTCCGATCGCTCGGCGTGTCGTCCAGCACCGTCTGGAACGATCCCCGCTCGAACTCACTCAGGGGTGAACGTGTCTGAACAGCCCGCAGCATGGACTTGGGCGTAAAGACAATGAGGGGTACCGGACGTTCACGCCGGACCTGACTGCGCAGGAGATGAAAGTACTGGGCGGACGTGGTGGGCTGAGCCACGCGGATGTTGTTGCGCGCGCTCAGCGATAGGAACCGTTCGATCCGACCGCTGGAGTGTTCCGGACCCTGACCCTCGTAGCCGTGGGGAAGCAGCATGACCACTGAGGCCAACTGACCCCACTTGTCTTCCGCGGCGACAAGGAAGTTGTCCACGATGATCTCGGCGCCGTTGGCAAAGTCGCCAAACTGGGCCTCCCAGGCCACCAGGGTGTTCTTCGCCTCCACCGAGTAACCGTACTCAAAGCCCAGCGCGGCGTACTCGCTCAGGGCTGAGTCGCGCACGGTAAAGAAACCCGGCGCACCCATGCTCGCCAGCGGCACGTACTGCTCACCGTTCTCGTAGTCCACGAGGGCGGAGTGTCGGTGCGAGAACGTACCGCGCCGGGTGTCCTGCCCGGTGAGGCGAACGTTGGACCCCTCTAAGACCAGCGAGCCCAGAGCGAATGCTTCTGCGAAGGCCCAGTCGACCTCGCCCGACTCCAGCACCGCGAAACGCTGGGCGAACTGGCGTTCCAGCTTGGGGTGCACCGTAAAGCCTTCGGGAGCCGTGACAGTGGCTTTGGCGATCTCGAGCAACGTCTCACGCTCCACTCCTGTCTCGGGGGCGGCCGAGTCCACGGGCACTTCGGCGGGACGAACGCCGTCGAGCACCGGCACCGGCACCGTACGGACCTCATCGAGCACACTTTGCAGACGGGTGTTGAACTCGTTTAGCGCGGCTTCGGCTTCTTCGATGGAGATGTCGCCGCGACGCACGAGGGTCTCGGTGTAGATCTTGCGAACCGAGCGCAGTTGGTCGATGACCTTGTACATCTCGGGCTGGGTGTAACTCGGGTCGTCGCCTTCGTTGTGGCCGCGGCGACGATAACAAACGATGTCGAGCACGACATCGCGCTGGAAGGTCTCGCGGTACTCAAAGGCGAGACGCGCCGCGCGCGCGCACGCCTCGGGATCGTCACCGTTCACGTGAAAGATGGGGGCTTGAATAACCTTGGCCACGTCGGTCGAATAGAAACTGGATCGCGCCGCTTCGGGAGCGGTGGTAAATCCCACCTGATTGTTGATCACGATGTGCACCGTGCCGCCGATGCGATAGCCCGAGAGTTGTGAGAGATTCAGGGTCTCACTCACCACGCCCTGACCGGCGAAGGCGGCGTCACCGTGAACGAGCAGCGCGAGGTACGGGTGCTCGACCATGGGCAGCACTTGTTCGGTACCGTCGCTCGGTCGAATTACGAGGTCCTGTTTGGCGCGAACGATGCCTTCGGCGACCGGGGACACCGCTTCGAGATGCGAGGGGTTCGAGGCCATCGACACGTCGATCGTCGCGCCATTGGGGTTCTTGAACACACCGCGCGCACCCTTGTGGTACTTCACGTCACCGCTGCCTTGGACACTGTCGGGATCGAGGTTGCCCTCGAACTCGCTGAAGATATCGCTGTAGGACTTGCCGACAATGTTCGCAAGCACATTGAGACGTCCGCGGTGCGCCATTCCGATCACGGCCTCTTTGACGCCCCGGTCAGCCGCCTCATCGAGAATCGTCTGCAGGGCCACGATGGTTGATTCGGCCCCTTCGAGGCCGAAACGCTTCTGACCGACGTAGCGGGCGTGCAGAAACGTCTCGAAGACCTCCGCCTCGCTGAGTGAGTTGAGGATGCGACGCTGTTCGTCGTTGCTAAGCGACGTGCTGACGCCTTCGACGCGCTCTTGAATCCAGTGCTTCTGTGCGGGATCCATGATGTGGCCGTACTCGATGCCCGTCGTGCGACAGTACGCGTCACGCAAGATCGCCAGGATCTTTTCCAGGGTCGCCTCGTGCAGACCAGCGAGTCCGTCCACCACGAACGACCGCTGCAGGTCCCAGATCGTCAGGCCGTACGTGGAAAGTTCGAGTTCGGCGTGGGTAGGTGGAGGCTCGTTGCTCAAGGGGTCCAGGTGGGCGTTGAGGTGTCCGCGGACCCGATACATATTGATAAGCGACTGCACTCGAATCTGCTTCAAGATTCGTTCGGCCTCGTCGTCATCGACCGCGTTGTGATCCTTGGCCCAGCGCGCCGGCTCGTAGGGCACGCCGAGTGAGGCGAACACGTCGTCGTAGAAGTCGTGCGCGCCGGTCAGGCACTCGGCGACGTACTTAAGATACAGACCGGACTCCGCTCCTTGAATGATGCGGTGGTCGTAGGTGGACGTCAGGGTGACGACCTTGCCCAGGCCCAACTGCGCCAGGACGCGCGGGTCGGCGGCCTCGAAGCCGGCGGGGTAGCCCAACGCACCGACACCGATGATGGCGC
>DATJUR010000115.1:0-7165 GCA_035502215.1 Acidimicrobiales bacterium
AGACTGCGGCAACGTCACCAACGTGGCGACTCCCAACAAGGCGATAATCGTGGGAAAAATCGACAAGAACCATCGGTAGGCGAAGGCCTGCGCCGCGACATTAATGCGTCCTGACTTCATGTGGGCTCGCACCGAGGTGGCGATGGCTCCCCAGTCGGTCTTGTCAAGCTCACTTTGAACCCGAAGAGCTTCGGTCTTCGCCTCAGCGATCAGAGACTCTTGGAGCGCGCGAGCCGGAGTTGAGTGGGGCGAACTGGCACCAGACGATGACGTCGCGTCATCGGCCATGGTTGGTAACTCTCCGCATCACGCGGTGCGCGCTCATCACGCCACAGTAACCCTCACCTTCTTTCGAGTCACGACGTTGAGCGAACTGCGAAGACCTTGCCAAACGCCGTGACCAGGAGCGTCGCGTGAGGACATGGGGCGCGTGAGGAGTAGATTTACCTCGTGCTCTCTCACTATCACGCACCGATTGATCCCGATGAGCAGAACAACTCGCACGCCACGATGCTCAGAATGGTGGGATTCAACAAACGAGTGCTCGAGACCGGCTGTGCGTCGGGACACATGAGCGCCATGTTGAAAGCTCAGGGATGCTCCATCGTGGGAATGGAACTCGACGCCTCGGTCGTTGAGCCCGCTCAGCAGTGGCTGGAGCGCGTGGTCATCGGCGACCTCGAGGACCCCGCTGTGTGGGCACAACTCGACGGTGACGTGTTCGACGCGATCCTCTTTGGTGACGTGCTGGAGCATCTGCGAGATCCACTCCCGGCGTTGCGAGAGGCCGCTACGCACCTCGCGCCCTCGGGGGTGGTGGTGATCTCCGTGCCGAACATTGCCCACGCCGACGTCAAGGCTGCCCTCATCAAGGGCCTCTTTCCCTATAGCGAGAGTGGGCTGCTCGACCGAACCCATATCAGCTTCTTTACCAAGGAGAGCCTGGTGGAACTCGTGCGTGAGGCGGGACTGGCCGTCGTCGAGATCAGTCGCATTACCGTGCCCGCGTTCGCGACGGAAATCGGCATCCAGCGCGACGACGTTGACGACGCCACGTTCGCAGCGATCACCGCGGACCGTGAAGCTCTCACGTACCAGTTCGTCGTAAGGGCCGTGCGAGACGATGCTGAGCACGCCGTAGACAAGCTGTCCCTTGATCTGGTCGACCTCAGTGATCAACTCCTCGACCAGACGTCGCTCAACACGGCCTTGTGCGCGCAGAACGAACGACTTACGCGCGAGGTCGAAGCACTCCAAGCTCAGCGCGCCATTGACCAGCGCGATCTCGCCAATCTGCGCGGCCAGCGAGAGGCCATCAAGCGCTTTTTGCCGGGCCCGTTGCGACGCTTTATCCAACAACAGTTCGGACTGGGATCGAGTTGACTCATCGAGCCGGTGTCGACCCGGCGAAGTAACCGACCGGTGACTAACCCTCCTCCGAAGCGATCCCCCAGTCGAACGTCGCTGTCGTTCCTCATGGTGGCGTTTGTCGTGGCGGCCGTCATCTCCACCGGGGCCTCACCCTGGGGCCCCATCATCGTGCTGATCTGCGCTTTACTCTGCGCCGCTGTTCTCTGGCGCCGACTTCGGCCCAAGAGCGGCACGGGGCTGGGCATCTTGTCCACCAACTGCGAAAAGTGCGGATCGCTCTTGCGAGGAGTCATGGGCTTCTCCCAAAAGTCCTGCCCCCAGTGCGGTCACGTACAGTCCTGGGGTCTCTAGCTCGGCGCGGCAACGAAACATTGAGTTGTCCCGGCGCTCGTAATGTGATATCACTTAGATATCAGTTAAATGCACTCGCCTTTGGGAGGCACCATGAGTCAACCAGTTCCCACGAGCGAACCCGCCGCGGGGTCGCTCAACGTCACCAGCGCGCACGTCGACATTAAAGAGCGAGAAGCCAAGTTGGTCAATGGCTGGTTTGGCGTCCTGGTGATTCTCGCCCTCGTCGTCGCGGCCATCCTGATTCCGGCGTCCGATCGGGGATACGTCGCCATACCCGTGGTACTCGCCGTGATCGTGTTGAGCTCTCTGGTCATCGTCCAGCCCGGCCAGACCCGCGTCGTTCAGTTCTTCGGTAGTTACGTGGGCACCGTACGACACACTGGTCTGTCGTGGATTCTGCCCTTAGCCAATCACCGGGGCGTGAGCGTTCGAGTGCGCAATTTTGAGACGAATCACCTCAAGGTCAATGACGCCGAAGGTAATCCGGTCGAGATTGCAGCCATCGTCGTCTGGCAAGTGACCGACACCGCCCGCGCCCTGTACGCCGTGGACGACTACCGCAATTTCGTGCGCGTCCAGGCCGAATCGGCCCTACGCCACGTGGCCACGACACACCCCTACGACGACCCCGAGGTCCAGGGGATCTCGCTGCGGGGATCAACCGACGTCGTCGCCGGCGAACTGGCCAATGAAATGGCCGATCGGGTGAGTGTCGCGGGCGTCCAGATCGTTGAGGTCCGTATTAGCCACTTGGCCTACGCCCCCGAGATCGCCCAGGCGATGCTACGGCGCCAACAAGCCAACGCCGTCGTCTCGGCGCGCTCGCGCATCGTCGATGGCGCGGTGGGCATGGTCGAACTGGCCCTCGAGCGGATCCAGTCCTTGGGGCTGGTGGAGCTCGACGAGGAGCGTAAGGCGGCGATGGTGAGCAATTTGATGGTCGTTCTGTGTAGCGATCAACCGGCCTCACCCATTATCAACACCGGTTCGCTCTATCAATAGTTCGTGAGCGAGCGCAAACCCATCCTGTTGCGGATCGATCCCGCGGTGCACGACGCCCTAGCGAAGTGGGCGGCGGATGAGTTGCGCAGTCTCAACGCGCACATCGAGATGCTCTTACGCAAGTCGCTCAAGGAAGCGGGGAGAATGCCCAAGGCCCCGGGTCCACTCCCCCGCCGCGGTCGACCACCCGTCACTTAAGAAAGGACTCTCATGTACTTTCGCTCGTATTGGGCCGACCCGATCTGGAAAGTCCTGCGCATCACGACGTACGTCACCGCCGGCTCCACAGTTGTCATTCTCGGGATCTATCTCTCGGGTCACACGTCCTGGCTGGACGCTCTCGCCGTCGCGGTGATCGTCAACCTTGTGCTCAATCTGGCCTTGCTGGTACGAACCTTGCTCAACCGCGCTCGCGCACGCCAAAGCCCCGACTCCTAGGGGCCGGGCGCGGCGCTCGCCTCGCCAGAGCCATCTGCGTCCCATACGTACGCGTCAACAGCGAGTCACATAACAAGGGCGCGAGCGGGAGCTGGAGGCATCGCCAACTCACTGGGCGCCAAGGGACCCGCAGGCCACTGTTCTGCCACGCCCGCAGCCTCGACTGGTTCACCACCTCCCGGCAGCATAATTTGCACCGGCTCGCTCACGGTGACGCCGTCCTGCCAGGTGATGGGATTCAGGACGCTGGTGCCAAAACTGTTCGGCGAATACCAGTTCGGCGGATGCGACGTGTCCAGAATGCCAATGGCCTGGAACGTGATGGCCACGAGCTCCGCACAGTAGATTGCGCTCTGGTCGGTCCCCTGGTTGTAGAGGTGGCCGAGGGCGTAGTTGAGCGCCATCTCCAAGACCGTGCCGAAGGGCCGTTCCTCGTACTTGTTGACGACGTCCAGCACCGTCTGGGCGAGCGTCGAAGGTCGTTCCCAATTGAGTTTGACGTAGTAAGGCGTGTCGTGATACTTGAGATAGATCTCCGACGTGGCGGCGAACGCGTCGCCGAGTTGTGCGCCGCCGTGCGACGTGCCGGTGTGGGGATCGCGCACAATGGACTTGGGGGCCTCTTGCCATAGTTGAGGCGCTTGGGTGGGATCCGGTCGGTAGATCATGGTGGAGTGCGAGAACAGGCCACCGGTGAAGATCTTGATCCACTCGCTCTCGGCCGAGACGCCGGAGAACAAGATGAGATCCCCGGTTTGCATCTCATCGACGAGGTCACTCCATGGAACAGACGTGACGGGCATGACTCTCCTTTTGTTCGCACCTTCTCATCACAGCGCCGAGCAGCCATCTCGGCGTGATCAGTATGAAGATACACGAGTAATCTCCTTGCAGGCCTCGCGTACGGAGGACGATGTCGAGAACGGACGAACGCGACACTTCGGTCGATCAGATTGCTGCGGCCGTCCTGTTCACCGACATCGAAGGCTCCACCGAGCGCTGGGACGCCGATGCCCAGGCCATGCGCGAGCAACTCGCTCGCCACGACGCGGTCGTCACCAAGTCGATCCTTGATCACGATGGTCAAGTAGTCAAACACACTGGCGACGGTTTCCTCGCGTGCTTCAAAACGGGACGAGACGCCGCGGCGGCGGCGATCGTTGCTCAACTACGCCTGGCCGAAATAGATTTCTCCGCGGTCGGAGGACTACGGATTCGCGCGGCCGTTGACATTGGTGTGGTGGAGAATCGCAACGGCGACCTCTACGGTCCCGCCATGAATCGCTGCGCGCGGCTCATGGACGCCGCCCACGGCGGCCAGATTCTCGCGAGCGAGTTCGCCTGGGAAGACCTTCACGTTGATGAGTCGCTGCGGGTCGGTGAGAGCCAGGAACGTATCGGCTTTGTCGACCTCGGACTGCATCGACTGAAAGGACTGGCGCGGCCCCAGCGCGTCTTTCAAGTTGTCCACTCTCAACTTCAACAGTCCTTTCCGCCACCTCGCTCACTCAACTCTTCGATTGGGAACTTGCCGGTGGACGCGAACCCGGTCATCGGGCGCGCGGAGCTCGTGACGCGGGTGAGCGAACTCCTCGAAGCGCCGGGGGTCGTCACCCTCATTGGCTCGGGCGGCGTGGGCAAAACACGACTGGCGATCAACGTTGGCCACGAGGTCGCCGGACGCTTCCCCGACGGCGTGTGGTTTGTCGACCTCGCGCCCGTCAACGACCGCCGAGCCATGGCGGCAGCCCTCATTCGCTCTATGGGCCTGGCACGGCGGTCGGGCCAGACCTTGGAGTCCACGCTGCGCGACGTTCTCTCTAGTCGTCAGGCCCTTCTCATCATCGACAACGCCGAGCACCTCGCAGACGCCACCCGCGATCTCGTCTCACAGGTTCTCGTTCACGGTTCGGCGTCGCGGCTCCTGGTCACCAGCCGTATCGCGCTGGGCGCTTCGGCCGAGACCAAAATCCGCGTGGAGCCGCTCATCACCCCCAAACGAGTCGGCGTGCGTTCGGTCGATGACGCGTTGCGCAGCCCGGCCGTGCAACTCTTCGTCGAACGAGCACGGAGCGCGCGACCTGACTTCTCCCTGACGTCCGACAACTTCGTGGACGTGGCGGCAATCTGCGACGAACTCGACGGGTTGCCCCTCGCGATCGAGTTGGCTGCGGCGCGAGTGGAGGTCATGTCGCTGGCCCAAATCGCGAACCGCCTGGATGATCGCTTTCGCTTGTTACAGGCCGGCCCCGACCAGGATCCACGTCACCGTACTCTCCTAGCGACACTGGACTGGAGCTACGAGCATCTCAGCCCCGGGGCGAAGCATCTCTTTGCGCGACTGAGCGTGACCGCTTCGAGTTTCTCGCTCGACACCGCGGTCGCTTTGGCGACCAACGACGACCTCGACGTCATCGCCGATCTGGCCGAGCTAGTGCAGAACTCTCTGCTCGTGACGGACCACGCTGGCGAGGATGTGCGGTACCGGATGAGCGAGACGATGCGCGACTACGCATCGCATCGCCTGGCGGAGATGGGCGAGGCCGATGAGGTTCACGTCGCACACGCCGAGTACTTCAGCAACCTGGCCGCGTCCCTACGGGGCGTCACGTGGGCACGACACGCGTTAGGTACCCTCGATCGCTGCCGTGTCGAGTTGGCCAACCTTCGTCAGGCCTTTGAGTGGTGGCTCGCGACTGACCCGGCTCGAGCTCTTGCCATGGCCACCGACCTCTATGCGCTCTGGCTGATCCGCGACCTGGTGGCGGATGGTCGACGGTGGCTGCACGAAGTGTCTGAGGTGATTGGCGAGACGCCGCCCTCGCTGTCTCGGGAGCTGATCGTGGGCCTCGATGACGCCGGCACCCTGGCCTGGATGATGGGCAACACCACTGACGCGGTGCGCTACATCGAAGCAGCCCTCGCGCTCGCCGAGGAGATCGGCGTTGATGCGCCACCCAAGGCCCTGGTGCGACTGGGCTCCATTCGCAGCCTGGCGGGCGATCCCCAAGAGGGACTTCGTCTGTGCAACCTCGCGCGCTCCATCGCCCTTCGCACTGACACCGACGTCGAGAGCCTCATGGTGGTTGAGCGCACCCTCGGCGCCGTGCTGGCACTGTCGGGTGATCCGATCGAAGGCTCGGCGATCTGCGAGCGAGCCATCGCGCGAGCGCGCGGAACGGACCTCTGGCTTGCGTCGGCCCTTACAAACTTGGCAATTGCCACCTCCGACGTCAACCCGTCGCGCGCCATCGAAGCGAGCGTCGAGGCGATTGGCGAAGCCGAGCGAATCGGCTCGAAGTACTACCAAGGCAGTGCCTGGGCCGGACTGGGCTTGTCGAACCTGACTCTGGGCAATGTGGAAGATGGCTGTCGCGCCTATGCTGAATCGCTCGCGCTCGCGTTGGACAGCGGCGCACGCCAGAGCGTTCTGATCTCTCTGTTCAAACTGAGCGAAGCCCTCCTGAAAGCGGCGCCGGCTGCGGCGGTCGCCCTATCCGCTGGCGTGTCCCAACTCCAACTCGGTCCGGGGTCCGATGGCACGTGGCGCGATGCCCGGTTCCAACATCTGCGCTCGGCGACCAGAGATCTACTGGATGAAGACGCCTTTGCCAGCGCTTGGGAGTACGGCGCGACGCTGAACGTTGACGCCATGGTTACCCTCGCGCGTGAGACCGTCGACGAAACCTTCCTAACCATCGAGCCCTCGTCGACCCGGACCTCCGTCGTGTCGTGACCGCAGCGAGAAACGACGTGATCGGCGGCGTTGTCGGCGTTGGGGCGTAGCGCAAAGATTGGCGCCGGATCAGAGCTAGACCGGACGCTCCGTGACCTCAGAAGCCTGGAAACACATCGCGCAGAGACGCAATGACGGCGTTGCCACGAAGAGCCGCGCCCACGTGCTCGCTATCCAGGCGCCCGTAGACCAGTCGAACCAATGCCTCAGCCGGCATCTCCAGATCGACGCGGCCTTCGTGGGTCTCTTCCACCAATTCGGCCG
>DATJUR010000116.1:0-3023 GCA_035502215.1 Acidimicrobiales bacterium
TGGTGGTGGGCGACAAGGTGGATGCCCGCTGGCCCTGGGCCCTGGGTGGCATTGTGCTGGCGACCGTGTTGTGTTCGACGCTGGCCCTGGAGAGCCACGGAGTGAGCGAACTGGGCACGGTGGTCGTGGGCCTACCCGCCTGGCGTCTGCGCTGGCTCACGTCGGGTCAGTGGGGACTGGTGCTCACGACCTCGGTGACCCTGGTGATTGTGATTCTCTCCCAGACCGCGGCGACCACGAGAACTGCGGCCGATGAACTCGGTATCGAAGCGGACGTCAGTCGCGACTTCCTCGGCGTAGGGCTGGCCAACGTGGCTTGCGGGTTGGTGGGTGCGTTCCCGGTGGATGCCTCTCCCGCGCGCACCACGGTCTCGCGCTTGGCCGGAGGGTCGACGAAGGTCGTCGGCGTGAGCGCGGCGTTGATCGCACTCGCGCTCTCACCCCTGGCCAGTTACGCCCACATGATTCCCCTGGCCGCCCTGGCGGGAGTGCTGTTCTTCGTCGCCTCACGCTTGATCAAGGTGTCTCTCTTACACGAGGTCTGGCGCACGAATCACGTCGAGTTCCTCTTCGCCGCGGTCTCCGCACTAGGGGTCATCTTCGTCGGGGTCGAACAGGGCATCGCCATTGCGGTGGGCTTGGCGGTGCTCGATCAGACGTGGCGCTCTGCGCGGCCCCACATGGTGGTGCTCGGGCGACGCCAGGGCACGACCAGTTGGGAACCACTGGGTAGCCCCGACGTGTCGATGGTGAACCACACACTCGTGGTCATCTTCGACAACGACCTCTTCTTTGCCAACGCGGGAGTCTTTCGCCGGGACGTCCACGAGTTGCTCGAGAAGTATCCACAGTCTCGCCACCTCGTGCTCGACGCGGTCGCGATGGCCGAGGTCGACTTCACCGGCATGACCATTCTCTCTCAGGTCGTCCACGACCTCGTACAAGACGCTATGACGATCTCCTTCGCGAGAGTGAACCAGAACGTGCAAAAGACCTTGTCGACATCGTTCGATCCGCTGATCCGGGCGATCCCCATGTACGACAGCGTGGACGCCGCCGTGGTGGCAGCCGGCACCTGAGCGGTGAAGTATCAGCCGGCCGCGAGTTGTCGCAGCACGTAGTTCAACACACCACCGTGACGGAAGTACTCGGCCTCGGTGGGGGTGTCGATGCGCAGGCGCGCGTCGAAACTGAACGACTCACCGTTCTCGCGCGTCACGTGAACCGTGACCTGGGGCACAGTCTCGGCGTGATTGAGCGGCTCAAGGCCGGTGATGGAGATCACCTCGGTCCCGTCGAGGCCGTACGTCGCGGCGCTCTCGCCCGGAAGGAACTGCAGAGGCGCAACGCCCATGCCCACGAGGTTGGAGCGGTGAATGCGCTCGAAGCTCTCGACGAGCACCGCGCGCACGCCCAGCAACTTGGTGCCCTTGGCCGCCCAGTCCCGGCTCGATCCCGTGCCGTACTCCTTGCCCGCGACGATCACCAGCGGTGTGCCTTCTTCGGCGTAGGCCATCGCCGCGTCAAAGATCGACATCGGAGTGTTCTCGGGCAGTTTCAGGGTGACGCCGCCCTCGGTGCCGGGGGCCATCAGGTTACGGATACGGATATTGGCGAAGGTTCCGCGCACCATGACCTGGTAGTTGCCCCGCCGAGTGCCGTAGCTGTTGAAGTCCGAGGGGTCGACGCCCGCGTCGACAAGATACTGACCCGCGGGGCTGGTCGGGCGGATGTTGCCAGCCGGCGAGATGTGGTCAGTGGTGACCGAGTCACCAAGGCGCGCCAACACGCGTGCCCCCGTGACGTCGGAGACGACGCCTGGCTCCATGGTGAGGCCGTCGAAGAACGGCGGGAGCTTCACGTAGGTCGACTTCTGCTCCCAGTTGTAGGTGAGCTCGTCGGTGGTGGGCACCGCGCGCCAGCGCTCATCGCCGTGAAAGATGCTGGCGTAGCGCTCGGCAAACATCTCGGGGGTGATCGAGGCGCGTACCGCGGCCGCCACCTCCGCATCGCTCGGCCACAGATCGGCAAGGTACACCGCCTCACCCGCGGTATCGATACCGAGGGGCTCACTCGAGAGGTCGATGTCCATCGTGCCCGCCAAGGCGTAGGCCACCACCAGCGGCGGGCTGGCGAGGAAGTTCTGCTTGACGTCGGGGTGGATGCGGCCCTCGAAGTTGCGATTACCCGAGAGCACCGAGACGACCGAGAGGTCGTGCTCGTTGACGGCGTCGGTGACCCCCTCGAGCAGGGGACCGGTGTTGCCGATGCAGGTCGTGCAGCCGTATCCGGCCAGGTAGAAGCCGAGGTCATCGAGCGACTCGAGCAGGTTGGCGCGCTCCAAGTAGTCGGTCACAACCCGACTTCCCGGGGCGAGGGAGGTCTTCACCCAGGGCTTGGTCGCGAGACCTCGCGCCACGGCGGCCTTGGCGACGAGACCCGCGGCGACCAGCACCGAGGGATTCGAGGTGTTGGTGCACGAGGTGATGGCCGCGACGACCACGTCGCCGTCGCGCAAGTGTTCGGCTGCCTCGATCCCGCGAACCTCGAGGGGCTCTCGCCCGAGCGCCTCGCGGAACGCACCACGCGCACCCGAAAGAGAGACGCGGTCCTGGGGACGCTTGGGTCCGGCCAAGCTCGGTTCGACGCTGGCGAGGTCGAGTTCGACGTACTCGGAGTACTTCGGCTCGGGGGCGTGCTCATGGTGAAAGACGCCCTGGGCCCGAGCGTACGCCTCGACGAGCGCAAGGTGCTCGGCACTGCGACCGGTAAAGGCGAGGTAGTCCAGGGTGACCTGGTCGATCGGAAAGATCGTACAAGTGGCGCCATACTCGGGCGACATATTGCCGATGGTGGCGCGGGTCTCCAGCGACAGGGACTTCACACCAGGTCCGTAGGCCTCGACGAACTTGCCCACGACTCCCTGGCGGCGCAGAAGCTGGGTAATCGTGAGCACCACGTCCGTCGCGGTCACGCCTTCACGCGGAGCGCCGACGATGCGCAGTCCCACCACGGGCGGGATG
>DATJUR010000117.1:0-4492 GCA_035502215.1 Acidimicrobiales bacterium
CACGGCACGAGCGTGGAGGACATGATCGCGACCACGTGGGCGGACTGGACCCAGTGCGCAGAAGCGGCCTTGGGTGACCTCGCCTCGCGCTGCGAGCGAGTGGCGATCGTCGGACTCTCCATGGGCGGCTCACTCACCGCCTACCTGGCCGAGCGCCACGACCTCGCCGGGTGCGTCTTCATCAACCCATTGGTCAAAGTGCCGCCGGCCGAAATCGTTGAAGGTCTCGACGCGTTGTTGGCCGCCGGAATTGACCGATACGAGTCGATCGGCTCAGACGTGAAGAAGCACGACGTATTCGAGTCCTCCTACGATGCGACGCCGCTCGCGCCCGCCAAGACCCTCTTTGAGGGTGTCGCCCTGGTCAATGACGACCTAGCTCGCATCACCTGTCCGGTATTGCTGCTGTCCAGTCGCGAAGACCACGTGGTGACGAGCGACAACGGCGACGAACTCGTCGAGAAGGTACGCGGTCCCATCGAACGGGTGTGGCTCGAAAACTCCTATCACGTCGCGACTCTGGATAACGATCAGGCGCTGGTGGAGTCACTCGTGCTGGACTTTCTCGTTCGGGTTCTCTAGCCGTGGTCGAAGCGCTGCGTCGCGAGGACGTCGCCAAAGTGGCCGCGCTCGCTCGACTTCGCCTGAGCGACGAAGAACTCGACATGTTTACGCCCCAGCTGGTCCAGATACTCGAGCACGCGAAGGACATCGCCGCCCTCTCGCTGGACGATGTCGTGCCTACTGCGCATCCCTTTGACCTCATTAACGTGGTGCGCGAGGATGTCATCGAGCCGTGCCTCTCGCGCGACGACGTGCTGGCCATGGCGCCCGACGCCGAGGACGGGCGCTTCGCCGTGCCCCGGATCCTGGGCGAAGCCCCGTGAAGAGTGCTCTGGACACCGCTCGCGACGTGCGAAACGGCGCCGTGAGCGCCCTGGACGTGGCCGAGGCGTCGCTGGCGGCGATTCGCGAGAGCAACGAACAACTCAACGTCTTTGTTCATCTCGACGAGGAGGGCGCTCTCGCGCGAGCGAGCGAAGTGGACGAGCGCGTTGCCCGTGGGCAAGATCCCGGTGCGCTCGCGGGCGTGCCGCTCGCCCTCAAAGACAACCTGTGTCGCACCGGTGAACTCACCACGGCCGGTTCTCGAATCCTCGAGGGCTGGCGACCGCCCTACAGCGCGACCGTGGTCGAGCGCGTCCTCGCCGCCGGGGCCGTCGTGATGGGCAAGACCAACATGGATGAGTTCGCCATGGGCTCGTCGACCGAGACGTCATACTACGGACCGACCCGCAATCCGCGCGATGCGTCGCGCGTGCCGGGGGGTTCGTCGGGCGGATCGGCCGCCGCAGTTGCCGCCGGCATGACACCGCTCGCCCTGGGTTCCGATACCGGCGGGTCCATTCGTCAGCCCGCCGCTTTGTGTGGCGTGGTGGGGATTAAGCCGACGTACGGTCTGGTGTCGCGATACGGACTGATCGCCTTTTCGAGCTCGCTCGACCAGGTGGGGCCCTTTGCGCGCGGCGTGGCCGACGCCGCCCTGCTCCTCGAAGTGATCGCGGGACACGACCCGAGGGACTCCACCTCGCTGCCGCTCGACTCACCCTCGTTGCTGCGCGGACTCGACGACGGCGTGGCGGGCAAACGAATTGGCGTGGTGCGAGAGCTGATCGAAGGGGCCGACGACGACGTCGTGGCTCAGGTCACCCGAGCCCGCGACGCCCTCGAGGCCGCGGGTGCGACGATCGTGGAGCTCTCGATACCCGAGTGCCGACTGGGACTCTCCGCCTACTACCTCATCGCCCCAGCCGAGGCGTCGAGCAACCTCGCGCGCTTTGACGGTGTGCGCTACGGGCTGCGTGTGGACGCCGACGATGTGACGGCCATGAATGAAGCCACGCGCACCCTGGGCTTCGGGGCCGAGGTCAAGCGGCGCGTGATGCTCGGAACCTACGCGCTCTCGGCGGGGTACTACGACGCGTACTACGGTCAGGCCCTCAAGGTCCGCACCCAGATGATTCAGGCGTTTCGACGCGCCTACCAAGAGGCCGATCTCCTCCTCGGTGCCACCGCACCCTCGGTGGCCTTTCGCTTCGGCGAGAAGACGAGCAATCCGCTGGCGATGTATCTCTCCGACGTCTTTACGATTCCGACCAACCTCGCCGGGGACGCCGCCATCTCGGTGCCCTTTGGCCGCGGCGACGACGACCTGCCGATCGGCGTGCAACTGCTCGGCCCTGGACGGAGCGAGGCGCAGTTGATCGCGGCGGCCCAAGTCCTTGAGGTGGCATCATGACCCTCGAGGGATGGGAGATGGTGGTGGGTCTGGAAGTCCACACCGAACTGAAGACCCTCACCAAGATGTTCTGCGGGTGCGAGAACGTATTTGGCGCGGAGCCCAACACCAAGGTGTGTCCGGTGTGCCTTGGACTTCCCGGGTCGCTGCCGGTGCTCAACGTTCGAGCGGTCGAACTCGCGATGGCCATCGGTGTGGCGCTGCACTCGACGATCAGTCCCTCGACGTTCCATCGCAAGAACTACTTCTATCCCGACATGCCCAAAGACTTCCAGATCAGCCAGTATGACCTGCCCATCAACGTGGGAGGCTACGTTGATCTACCCGATGGCTCACGCGTACGCATCGAGCGCGCGCACCTCGAAGAGGACACCGGAAAGTCGACGCATCTAGGCTCGAGCGGGCGCATTCACGGGGCCGAGCGATCCCTGGTGGACTACAACCGTTCGGGTGTGCCGCTCGTCGAGATCGTCTCAGGGCCCGACATCCGCTCGTCGAGCCAGGCTCGACTCTACGCGTCGGAGCTGCGCGCCATCCTGGTCGCCACTGGAGCGTCGGACGGTCGCATGGAAGAGGGCTCGATGCGCATCGACGCCAATGTCTCAGTGCATCGCCCCGGCGAACCATTCGGCACCCGCTGCGAGATCAAGAACCTCAACTCGCTGCGCAGTCTCGCGCACGCCATCGACTACGAGGCCCAGCGCCAAGTGGAACTGATCGACGGCGGAGGCGTCGTGCGCCAAGAGACGCGGCACTGGGATGAGACGCGAGGCGAGACCTCGACCATGCGGGTCAAGGAGGAGGCCGAGGACTACCGGTACTTTCGTGAGCCGGACTTGGTTGACCTTGTGCCTGACGCAGCCTGGCAGGAGCGAGTGCGCGCCTCGCTGGGCCCGATGCCCGCCGAGCGACGCCTCGCGCTGCGAGCCGTGGTGGGTGAGGTGACGAGCGCCCAGCTCGACGCACTCGACGTCGTGGTGGACCTCGGATTCGACGACTACGTACTCGCGGCGGTCGCGGCCGAGGTTGAGCCCGGCTTGGCCCTCGCGCGCGCGGCCAACGAGCTGGCGGCGGACGCCGAACACATCAACAACCTCACGACGGAGGCCTTCGTGACGACGCTCGCGATGGAACAGGCTGGTGAACTCTCCGCGACCCAGGCCAAGGCCGTGCTGTCCGAGTTGCTCGCCCGAGGGGGAGAGCCGCGGGCGGTGGCCTCGGCGAAGGGCTTCGAGCAGTTGTCCGCCAGCTCGCTCGGCGACGTCGTCGTCGAGTTGATCGCGGCGAACCCTGACGAGTGGTCGCGATATCGAGACGGAGACGACAAGCTCGCCCAGTTCTTCATCGGACAAGTGATGAAGGTGACCAAAGGTCAGGCCAACGGCAAAGCGGTGATCGCCGAGCTCGTGTCGCGCCGCTGACAGGAGCGATGAGCGACGTTCACTCGCTCTCGAGCGCGGCGCCGCCCGAACTCGCGGGTGGCGCAGTGGGCGGCGCGACTGGTGAGGTCGAAGGAACGCTTCGCTTCTCACGTTGGCGAAAGTAGCGCCTCATCCACACCGTGGCGCCACCGAAGACAACGAAGAGAACCACGACGGTCACAATCGGCGCACCGCCGTGGTGAGTGGGACCCGAGGCGGGGTTGAGCTCGACTGACACGAGCAGGAACAGCGCGACGAACATGACGCCCGCCCAGACGTCCCGTCGCCATTTCGACAGCGTTCGACCCGGCATGAGTTCCAGGGGTAACAGCCCAATCACCGTGCCCACGAGACCGCCGACGAAGAGAGATCCGAGCAAGTCGTCGAGCGTCGCCACCAAGAGGTCACCGCCCGTTGTCGCCCAGTGGTTGACCGGGATCCATATCAACCAGGCGACGATCGCGACGGCCAGGGTCGAGAACGTGGAGTAGACGACCAAGTGCGCACTGTGCTCGTCCTTCAGGGTGCCGGTAAAGGCGATGCCCACGACGACGCCATAGAGATAGCCGGGCTGGAAGTTCGAGGTGCGCGAGATCAGTACGCAGAGTGCGGCAATGCCCAGACCGAGCGGCAGGGCGTGCAGGTAAGTGGAGGTGGGATAGCCGTGACGTCGTCGGAACCACCGAGCGACGTATCCCGAGATGAGAGCGCCCAGAAAGAAGGCGACGATGGTGGCCGCAAATCCCGCCACCGTCGAGCCGTTGGCCCCAAA
>DATJUR010000118.1:0-6637 GCA_035502215.1 Acidimicrobiales bacterium
AAACGATTCGTGTCAAGGGGCGCACTCTTACTTGCTGAGAGCGTGCACCTTGTCCACGACGATCCTGCACCACTCGCCCATGTCTCGGGCGTCGTCAATGAACTGTGACGGCTTGATGCAGATGGTGCGAAATCCACGAGCCATCTGTGCGGGAATCGTGGCCAGCGCCTCATCGAGGTCGGCGACACCACGCTCATCACTGAAGCGCCCCCTCGTACCTCCGACGAACTCGATCTCCTCGGGCGAGCGACCGGCCGCGACCAGTGCCGTGACCAATCGGTCAAGCTCTTCGTCACTGGGCGAACCGAGCGGGTTAAAGCCCTGTCCGTAACGCACGAGTCGGCGCAGGAGACGCGGATGCACCGACGACCCACCGAACCACAGCACTGGACCTCCGGGCCTGGCGGGCTTGGGTTCGAGCCAGACGTTCTCGAAGTGGTAGAACTCGCCCTCGTGACTCGCGGGCGAGTCACGCCACACGAGCGAGAACACGTCAAGCTGCTCGTCGAGGATCTCACCGCGGCGCGCAAAGGAGACCCCCAACGCGTCGTACTCGTCTTGGTGCCAACTCACCGTCGGCAGCACCACGAGTCGACCGCCGCTCAGCTGGTCGAGGGTCGCGAGGTCTTTGGCCAGGGCCAGGGGGTGGCGTAGCGGGGTGATGATCGCTCCGGCCACCAACCGGAGCCGCTCGGTCGCCTGGGCCACCGCGCTCAACAGCACGAGAGGACTCGGCCAGGACGTCCACGGCTCTTGATTTCCGGGCAGGGCGTAGTCGCGGGGATTCGCGGGCAGTCCAAGCGCATCGGCTGAGCGTCCGAGCACGATGTGCTCGGACACCATCACCCCATCGATGCCCGCCGCTTCGGCGGCCACCGCGAAGTCGACGAGGTCGCCGACGCCCGGACTCGGGCGCATCGTGGCGTTCTCGGTCAGAATCAGCAGTAGCCGAGGTGCGTCATCGGCCTTCGAAGATAACTGGGTCAACGCCGTCGCCATCTCCCGACCGTTGGCGGGCCGCTCACACCGGGGTGACGGTGATGGGAAGGCGCTTCAGTCCGTTCGTAAAGTTGGCGCGAATGCGCGCCGGCTCGCCCGCCAGCTCAAAGTGCTTGACCCGTTTACTCAGTTCTTCCAAGACGACGCGAACCTCGAGGCGAGCGAGATGAGCTCCCAGGCACATGTGGGGACCACCGCGCCCAAAGCTCAGGTGTGGGTTGGGTGAGCGGCCAACGTCGAAGCGCTCGGGGTCGCTGAACACGTCCTTGTCGCGGTTACCCGACACGTACCACAGGATGACCTTGTCGCCCTTTTTCATGTCGACGCCCCGAAAGCTCAGGTCCTCGTTGACCGTGCGTCGCATGAAGTGCGTGGGGCACGAGTAGCGCAGCACCTCTTCGGTGGCCGAGTTCAAGAGACTCGGGTCCGATCGCAGTCGGTCCCACTCACCAGGGTTCTCACAGAAGTAGAGGATGCCCTGGGCGATCGCGATGCGCGTCGTCTCGTTGCCGGCGATGACGAGGATGGAAAAGAAGTTATCGAGGTCTACCTGACTTAGACGCTCGCCGTCGATCTCGGCAGCGAGCACGACCGACAACAGGTCATCGGACGGTCGAGCTAGACGCTCGCGTACCAACTCTCGACCGATGTCCCAGAGTTGCTTGCCGTAGGGGCTGCGAAAGGGGAACAAGCGGTACTCGTCGGTGTCGTCCCGCCCCCAGACAACGTCGGTGATCTCGGGATCGGTGTTGGCGATCAGCTTGTCGCCGAGTTCGATGAACTCGTCCAGGTTGCTGTCGGGCAGACCCATGATGCGAGCCAGCACTCGAATCGGGACCTCTCGGGCAACGTAGCGCACGAAATCGAACTCGCCCTGCGGGATCGCGTCGTCGAGCACGACGTTGGTGAGCGAGCGAACGAAGTGCTCATACACCGCGACCGCCCGCGGAGTGAAACTCGGAGCCAGGACCCGGCGCAGCTTCGTGTGGTCCGGTGGATCCATGTCGATGATCGTGCGTCGGGCCGCCATGTCCTCTTCGGTCGGCTCTTCGAATGAGATCCCGTCCGCGGAGGAAAAGCGCTTCGTATCCCGACTGATCTCGACGATGTCGGCGTAACGGTGAATCGACCAAAATCCGTGATTCGGGGGCTCCTCGTCAAACCACGCGACGGGAGACTCACGGCGCAGGCGCGCGAACTCGTCGTACGGTACGCGTTCTTGCCAAGCATCAAGGTCAGTGAGGTCCACGGCCGAGCTCATCGACAATTGTTTAGCACCAAACGACCTTGGGGCTCAACGCCTGTCCCGTCCGCGTGTCTCGCTTCACGCCCGTGATGAGGAGCGGCTACTTCTCCTCAGTCGTGTCAATGATGGCGACCGAGCACGGTGCGCCGTGGGCCACGGTGTTCGGGACGCTTCCGAGCGCTCGCCGCACGCCGCGCATGCCCTTATTTCCCACGACGATCAAGTCGGCGTGCACCTTCTCGGCGATCGAGATAATCGCTTCGGCCGGATCGCCCTCGACGGCGTGCATGGTGGGCTCGACGCCGCTCTTCTTGGGTATGAATGAGAGGGTCTGCAACAGAGCTTCAGCTTCGCCGTCGGGGCTGAAGTATCGGAAGTTCTCCGGGATGTTCTTGTCGCGCTTCCAACTCGACTCCACCGCGGACACGATGTGGAGCTGTCCACCGGACATGGCCACCAGTTCTGTCGCCGCCTCGATGGCGCGTCGAGCGGTGGCGGAACCGTCGGCGCCGACAACCACGATGTCAAACATGAGGGTCTTCCTCCTTGCCTTCGAGCAGCGCCGAGGCGCCCGAGCGAACCACTCGCTGAATGACTCGACGATAGTCGTCGTCGCCACGAGCCCAAAACGAGCCTCGAGCCGGTGATCCTGACGCCGCGTAAAGGCGCAACGCGCCACCGAAGGCGATCAACTCTTTGATCCGAATCTCTCGCGGACGAAGGACGCTAGCGCGTCCGGGGACGGGTGCCCCCAACCAATGCAGAAGGGGTGCCCGGCCGGATCGGCGTACACCTGATGTCCCTCGTCCTCGGCGAAGCTGTCTGCTGACTGGAGCACACTCGCTCCGAGCCTGATGACTTCGTCGTGGGCGTGTTGGGGGTCCCGCACGTGAAGGTCAAGGTGGATCTGTTGTTCCGGGGACCCAGTGGGCCACTGGGGAGGAGTGTGATTTGGTGCCAACTGCACACCGATGATCCAGGCGCCGTTCTCGTCGAGCACGCAGTGGAACGACTCGTCATCTCCCACGACGTTGCCGTCAAAGACCGCGGCCCAAAAGGCGCTTTCGGCACCGACATCGGCGGCGTCGAACACGATGACGTGGCGAATGAGTTCCACGCTGAAACGCTAGCGGTACACAACGCGGAGGCTCGAAGCGACCTCGCGCCACTATCGCCATCCCCGTCGCCGGACAATGAGTGTGGCTACCCCGTTGGGGGGAGGAGGCGTCAACGCCGAGCGCGGAATTGGCCGCCCGGCGACGCACTCGAACTCCTTGAGCCATCGAGCGGCTCCCGGGGCAGATCCACCAATCCAACGATCCGCCGTGTGCCACGGCAGCACGAGGTCGGCCCTTATCAACTGGCTCCCGGGAGCAGTCAGACGGCGCAACAGGGCCACCGAAATGCCAAAGGGTGGGTTCGCCACGACTCGAAACGGTCGGCGCGGCAATCGAACGTCGGCTCCGTCGGCGCACACGACGGTGACGTTTGAACCGACAAACTCCCGCCGCAGGCCCTGCGCCCGCGCGGGGTGCAACTCAAAGGCGATGACCCGAGCTCCCCGCTCTACCAGGGGTCGAGTGATCGCCCCCGAACCAGCCCCGACGTCCAGGACGAGGTCCCCTTTTGAGATGCCCGCGTCATCAACGAGTCGCTGGGCCCACCTAGCGTCGAGTCGGTGCCATCCCCATCGCGTCCGATACCCGGACACGGCGGACCATCGTGATCATTGTCATCGGCCCACCATACGCCACCGTCTCAGTCCATCTCGTCGAACAGATTTCTCGTGTGGTCTCGAGCCACTCGCCACCTCGGGCTCCCAGCTATTTCTGCGCCGTGAGTATGTGCGACGCCGCGTACGAACGAACAACCCCCTGAATGGCAAAGCTGCGCGAGGCCCTCTCCACTGCGGCGCCGAGTGCCCACTGGTCCGCGTCGGACAGATGATTGATCGTCGCGGCCACCGCAGACGCCTGAAGCGTCAACAACAGTTGACTGGCTCCGCCTTCGAAGACGACGGGCAACTCGTATCGTCGCACGTCCGCGTCGGTGAACCCACCGTCCCTCGCGAGTCGAACCAACGCCGCCGGATCGCCCAAGCCCCACGGACCGCCCTTGTAGGTGTCGGCGACGTCGGTACCCAAAACCTCCTCCAAGGCAATCGCCAGGGCGTGGAACGGTGGACAGTCCTCAATGGCGCACCACACCGACACACCCAATTTCCCGCTAGGGCGAAGAACTCGCCGCATCTCAGCGAGGGCCGCCTCTCGGTGGGGAAAGAACTGCAAACCCTGTTGGCACGTCACGAGGTCAACTGAGTTGTCGGCCACGCGCAGCGCATCGGCGGGACACTCCACATACTCAATCGGTGCGCTGGCGTCGATCGGGGCCTTGGAGCGCGCCAGGTCCAACATCGCGGGACTCAGGTCACAGCCCGTGACGCTGCCGCGGGGACCCACCCGCCACGCGGCGAGTCTCGTCACCGTTCCCGGGCCGCAGGCGACGTCGAGAACATCCTCTTCGCCCTGGGGACTCACCGTATCGAGCAATAACTGGGCCCACGGCTCAAACAGTCGCGGCACCATGATCTCGTCGTAGTAGCTCATCGCCCCGGTGGACGCCCGGGCAAATGACGCGCTCCATTCCTGATCGCTCGGCATGGTCCTTCTCTCTTCGCTCTGCCCGGGGCAGTATCACACTTCACACGGCAACGACGTCCAAATGGGACTGTACCGTTTGGTGATAGCGCTGCGGAGAAACGACAGTGAGGCCCGGAAAATGAGCAGTCAAGGAACGAACGATGTGACCATCGCCTTTCTCGGTCTCGGTCAGATGGGGATGCCGATGGCCACTCGATTGCTGTCGGCCGGCTACCGCGTTCAAGTGTGGAACCGATCGACTGAGCGCGTGAATGAACTCGTCGCCCTCGGTGCCGTCGGGGCCTCCACTCCGTCACACGCCGTCTCCGACGCGCACGTCGTGATCACGATGCTGGCGGACGGCCCCGCAACCGACGCGGCTGCGCACGGTGCGAACGGGGCGCTCGCAACCCTGGGCCCTGGAGCGATCTGGTTGCAGATGGGCACCATCGGCCTCGACTGGACCGATCGGGTGCGACACTCAGTCGAAGCCGCGGGGGCGGTCTACGTCGACGCACCCGTATCGGGAAGCGTAGGACCCGCGGCGTCAGGTCAGCTGGTCATCCTCGCGAGCGGACCGGATGAAGTCCGAGCCGCGGTCACGCCAATTTTTGGCGCGCTGGGTCGCCACACGTTTTGGCTGGGTGCCGCGGGCGCCGGGAGTAGGGCCAAGCTCGTGCTCAACAACTGGCTCGTCGACCTCGTAGAAATGGTCGCCGAATCTCTGAAGCTGTCCGAGGCACTTGGTCTTGACCCTCGTCAGATTGTCGAGATTTTGGCTGACGCCCCCCTTGGTTCGCCCTACGGGGTTACCAAAGCTCGCAGCATGCTGGACGGAGACTTCACGCCAAACTTTTCTCTGAAGTACGCGCTCAAAGACGCGCTACTGACCCTGGAAGCAGCGCGTGGCGTCTCACTGGATCTGCCGCTCACCGAGAGTCTGATTGCGACGTGGCAAGGAGCCGTCGCTGACGGCGCGGGTGACCTGGACCTATCAGTTATCTATCGCTACGTCGCAGAGTAGGACGCCCGTTACGACGCGAGGTTCGCCAGCGCCGAGACGATATCCTCCACCTCTGTTCGCGCCGTGTAGTCGGGCTGAACGTCGACAAAGCGCACCGTACGGTCCCGATCGACGATGAGCACGGTCGGGCGTGGTAGCTGGGTCGCACCCTCTGCATTGACCGCCGCCAGGTCGAGGCCAAGTTGGCGCTGGGCCTCGAGCACGTCGTCGGCTTGTTGAAAGACGATACCCACGCTTTGAGCGACGCGGCTTCCCGGATCGGAGAGCACCGTGAAGTCAAGCTCGGCCTTCTCGACCGTCGACAGTGACTGGTCGGGGTCCTGGGGACTGATCGCCACGAGGCGTGCCGCGAAGTTTGGTAGTTGGGGCACCAGTTCACGCTGGTACGTGCGCAACGCCAGGTTGCAAAAGGGGCACCACCCGCCCCGGTAAAAGACGATCACCGCCGGTCCGTTCTCGACCAGTTCGTCGAGTGTGACCAATGTGCCCGTCGCGTCACTCAATGTAAAAGATGGCAACGTGTCACCCACGGCAACCGCCTCTGACGGTACCCCCTGATCAACGAGGTCCCGGATACTTCGCTCGAACACTTCGGCCACCTCAGCGGGAAGGTGCTCGGAAGCGGCGGCTTGGATCTGCAGGGACTGCTCTCGTATGGACATGCCAACTCCTCTGGATACTGGACTACTCAGTCCACTTTAGATCTAAGCAGGTCCATTCTGGACTGTC
>DATJUR010000119.1:0-4321 GCA_035502215.1 Acidimicrobiales bacterium
TCCTAATCGTGGGCGTGACCATCTCGATCTCCCCGCGCTCGTGGGCGCCGAGCGCGTCATCGGGCCGCAGCCATCGCAGGTCCGTAGTTTCGCTGCGGTCGTGCGACGCGCGTTGGCCCCTAGGGGCCGGGACGACGAAGAAGCGGGTGTCATAGCGTCGAGGCGGACCGATCGGGGTGATCCAGTGCGCGAAGTACTCGATTCGTCGCAGGTCAAGACACACACCCTCGGCGCCCAGGACCTCGGACAGCGTCGTCTCATCGGCGTTGAGCGCCGAACGGTAGGCGTCGAGCCGAGCGCGATCGGCGGCCGTGTCGTAGAGGATCTCGGCACCCTGCTCGTTGCACACAACCAAGAGACCAGCTTCTTCGAAGAGCTCGCGCAGGGCGGCCACGTGGTATCCGAGCCCGCCCCGGGCGAGTCCGAGTCGTCGCGAGGCGCGCTCGTCATCGAGTCCGTAGACGGGCACGACGTGGTCGTCGTCGTCGAGGGCACCGCCGGGAAAGACGAACACCCCGCCCATAAATTCGCTGCGCACGTTGCGGCGCACCATAAGAATTTCGTAACCATTCGCTCCGTCGCGCAGCGTCAAAACCGTGGCCGCAGGGCGAGGAATCAGGGTTTCGGCCATACGCGACAACTTACCGAGTCACCGAATCGCAATGTTTGCTTGCAATGGCGTCCACTAAGTTTGTGGGTCGAAGATATTCAAAGGAGTTTCGTGGCCAAGAAGCCTCCCGCCAAGCGACCGAGCGCTGGCAACCGACCACCGGCGCGGCCGTCTCGCCCGCCCGCGCGACGCGGTCGACCCGCGGGCCTGTTCACCTGGCTCGCCGTAGGTCTGGTGTTGGTCGTGGTGGCGGCCCTGGTCATCGTGAAGGTGACCTCGGGCAGTTCGACACCGCCCAGCGCCACGTCCAGCTGGCAGGCCACCAGCCCCGCGATCGTTCAACAGATCACCCACGTGCCCGCGTCAGTCTTTAATACGGTGGGCATCACGTCTCCGGTGGCGCCCGTCAGTCCGCCCCAAGCCGAGAAGAACCTGCCCGTGCTTGACGCGACGAACGCCAGCGGCCAGAAGGTGCCCGTGGTTCTCTACATGGGCGGAGAGTTCTGCCCCTACTGCGCGGCCGAGCGCTGGGCCATCATCGTCGCTCTCAGTCGCTTTGGCACCTTCAAGGATCTCGGCAACATGTCGAGCTACGCCAATGACGTCTACCCCAACACCCCCACGTTCACGTTCCTCAAGGCCACCTACACCTCGAAGTATCTGGCCTTTGAGCACGTCGAGCTGTACGCGAACTATCTCAACAAGGCCAAGACCTACTACGCCACACTGCAAAAGCCAACCAAACAAGAAAAGCACGAGATCGACACGTACGACACCGAGAAGTACATCACCGGGCTGACAGCAAGTACCGCCACGTCGATTCCCTTCTTGAGCTACGCCAACAAGTACTTATCCTCGGGGGCCAGTTACAGCCCCTCGACCCTGGCCGGCTCGACCCGCGCCAACATCGCGGCGGGACTGTCCAATCCGACCAGTCCCATCACCCAGGCCATCATCGCGTCAGCCAACTACAAGACCGCGGTGATCTGCACGCTGACCAACCAGCAACCCAGCGACGTCTGTTCGAGTGCGGGCGTGATGACCGCGGCCAAGGCGATGGGCATTAAGTGACCACCGACCTCGGCCTCTCACCACGAGGCGCCGAGACTCGGTACCGCGCCCCGCACTGGGCCGTGATCACCACGTTCACGCTCAGCCTCCTGGGCCTCGGACTCTCCATCTATCTCACGATTACGCACTTTCAGCCCCACGCGCTGGTCTGTAGCAACGGTGGAGCGATTGACTGTCTCAAGGTCACTACCTCACCGCAGTCCTACGTTTTGGGTATACCCGTGGCGATTCTCGGCCTGTGCAACTACACGGTGATGGTGGGACTCAACTCCCCCTGGGCGTGGCGCTCTCGGGTGCGCGGAGTTCACGTCGCGCGCTTCGTGCTGGCGATCGCCTCGATGTGCTTTGTCCTATGGCTGATTTACGCCGAAGTTGAGATCATTGGCGCGATCTGCTTGTACTGCACCGGCGTGCACGTCGTGACCTTCGCCCTGTTAATTGTCCTGACCCTCGTTAGCCCCGAACAACTGGGTTGGAGTCGCTCACGCGCGCGTTAACGCTCGGCGTTCGACTTCGTTGAGGCCGCCCCAAATGCCATACGACTCGTGGCGATCGACGGCCGCACGCAGACACGCCTCGCGCACACCACAACTCGCACAGATGCGCTTGGCCAGTTGCTCGCGCTCCAATCGATCCTCTTTGCGTTCCACGCTGTCGGCCGAGTAAAACAGCGAGCCCTCGCTCCCTCGACAGGCGGCGCCGACCGTCCAATCCAACGTCATCGACATTCGGAAAACCCCCCTGTAACCCCCGTCTCGCAGGATAACCATCGACCCCGGCGGTGACAAGGGAAGATTTTCTCGCGCGCACGGTGAGCCAAAGAGGCCAAATCCCAGGTCCGCTACGCTAAGTCCGTGGCTACCGTGTTGATCGCCAGCGACCTGGCCTCGCTGCGCCACGAACTCGACACCATGCTCGCCGAACCGGACGTCTTGATTGAAGAGGCCACCTCCGGCCCCGAAGCCATCGAACGCGTGAAGCGCGGCGACGTGGATCTGGTGGTGGTGGACCTTCAGATCGGCTCCATGGGCGCTATGGCGATCACCATGGAACTGCGCAACCTTGAGTCCTACGGGGCCGCGGACTCCGTGGCCGTACTCATGCTGCTCGACCGGCGCCCTGACGTATTTCTCGCCCGGCGAGCCGGAGCCGACGGCTTCGTCGTCAAGCCCCTCGACCCCCAGCGCGTGCGCGCGGCGGTGCGGGCGTTGCTGCGCGGCGAGACGTACGAGGACGAGTCGCTTCGACCCGCGACCGTACGCGTCGGCGCTACCGACGCTCGATGAGCGACGCCAAGCCTCCCCCGTCAGCCCTCGCGCGGTTCCGCGCGCGACTAACGGCCCACGAGACCAAGGCCCCCATTTCGCCCGAGGCGGCCGCCATCCACGCCCGGGTCGATCAACTCAGTGAACTTGAGCTGCGCGACGTCATGACCCCTCGCGTCGACGTCACCTACGTGACGTACCCGGTCACTCCAGAGGCCATCGCTGAAGCAGTGCGCGACACGGGTCACTCGTGTTTTCCCGTCGTAAGCGACGACGACCTTGATGACGTGCTCGGCGTCATCTACGTCAATGACCTGTTTCGTAGTTCGAGCCTGAAGCGCGCTGTTGGCGTGTCACTGCCCACGACCGAGGAGATCACGCGCAAGATTCGCCGCCCTTTCATGCTGCCAGAGACCCTGGACCTCCTCGAGAGCCTCGGCGAGATGCGAAAGCAACATCGCACCTTCGCACTGATTCTCGACGAACACGGTGGCGTGGCCGGAGTGGCCTCCATTCGCGACATCCTGGAGCAGTTGGTGGGAGATCTCAACGACGAGTTCGACGAGGATGACGAAGTCGAGATTGTCAAGATCCGCGAGGGCCGGTGGCTGGTGGAGGGTCAGACGCATGTGGATCGAGTCGAAGAGGAGATTGGTTTCGCCGTCCCCGAAGGCGAGTACGTCACGATCGCGGGCTTCGTCTTGGACCTGGCCGGCGCGATCCCCGAAGCGGGCACGACGTATACCTACGGCGACTGGGCGTTTCGCGTGCAGTCAGTGGAGAAACGTCGCATCAGCGAACTGGTCATTGAGCATCACCCGCCGCGCGTGTCCGACGCTGGCGACGAACAGTCCTGACCGGGCTTCACGCTCACGCCTCAACTCGACCTCAACCCACGGGTTGAGGCGCATCACGATCACGAACCAACCCCTGGACTGATTACACGCGGCCGTAACTCTCCGACAATGGATGCATGACAACTACTGACTATCTCATCAACATTGTTCTGATCGGCTTCGTGGTTCTTCAACTGCGGGGCGGTCGACTCACCCTGCGGACCGCACTACGGCCCGTGATCTGTGTAGCCGCGGCGGCGATGTACTACCTTCAAGGCATTCCCACCGCCGGCAACGACGTTGTTCTCGACCTGGTCCTGGGCACGGTGGGACTCGTCTTGGGCATCGCCTGCGCGATGACAACTCGAGTTTGGAAGGACAAGGAGGGAAGCCAGTACTCGAAGGCCGGCTTCGCCGCCGCGGCGCTCTGGGTCATCGGCATTGGCAGTCGCCTAGCCTTTGAGGAGTATTGGAGTCATGGTGGGACGCACGCCATCGAGAACTTCTCCATCGCCCACGACATCACGAGCCAAAGCGCC
>DATJUR010000120.1:0-6418 GCA_035502215.1 Acidimicrobiales bacterium
GTTTTCTGTGGCGAACTCGCCGCGTCGCGACGTCGACTCACCCTTCGCCGCTCAACTGTGCGAACGCGCCGGACTGGTGGTGCGCGTCAGCGACGGATTTGGTCTCAGCGTCAGCGGTCTTCCCGACGGCGTCAGCGTCGAGTTCCTCGACGAGGTTCCCTCACTGCACGGCGGGAGTTGGACCGAACGCTACGCCGGCGACAGTTTCGCCCTTTTGAACGTCGCGCTGGCCCCTGCGACCACGCTGCTTCGCGTCGCAGCGGGCGTGGAGGTTCGTGACCCGATCGTGATCCTCAACGCATCATCGAGCACAGCCTCGTTTTCTCGCACCCAGATCGTCGTCGAACGGGGCGCTAGCGCCACGGTCGTCGAGTACTTCGACGGTGGCCGCGACGCACTCGTGGTGCCGATGAGCGAGTATCGACTGGACGACGACGCTGCCCTACGACTGGTGACCTACCAGCGCTTGGACGTGAGCGCCTGGCACGTCGCGCGCACGACCGGTCGACTGAGTCGCGACGCCCGACTGCAACAGGCAGTCATCGGACTCGGTGGGCACTACGACCGCTCGCGCAACGACGCCGAACTCCTGGGACCCGGCGCATCGAACGAACTACGAACGACCTTTCTTGGCACGGGCGATCAGGTTCACGACTTTCGCACGCGCCAGTTCCATGTGGGAGCGCGCACGATCTCGACGCTGCTCTCCAAGGGAGCGGTGGCCGACGAGTCGCGATCGATCTACACCGGGCTTATCGAGATCGAAAAGGGGGCCAAGCGTACCGACGCGCGCCAGACCAATCACAACTTGCTGTTGTCGAAGTCGGCCCACGCCGACAGTGTGCCGAATCTCGACATTCGAGAGAACGATGTCATGTGCGCTCACGCCTCGAGCGTGGGACCGCTGGATGAGCTCCAGCGCTGGTACCTCGAGTCGCGAGGGGTAAGTCGCGAGGACGCCCAGCGCCTCATGATTCAGGGCTTCTTCAATGAGATGTTGGCGGCCCTGCCCCAAGAACTCGCCGAGCTCGTCGAGCGCGATGTGACCTCGGTGCTCTCGGGGGTGGCGGTGGTGGCCACGTGAGCGGCGTCGATATTGGTACGTTGTCCGACTACGAGGCAGGCGTGCCTCGTCAGTTGAAGCTTGAGGGCTACACGCTGGTGGCCGTGCGAGTAGACGATGAGGTCTTCGTGCTCGACGATCGATGCAGTCACGAGGAGTTCTTTCTCTCGGACGGTGAGGTCGACGTTGAGACCAAGGAAATAGAGTGCGAGCGTCACGGCTCGATGTTTCGCCTCTGCGACGGGGCGGCGATGACGCTGCCCGCGACCAAACCGGTGGCTCACTACGACGTGGTCGTACGCGACGGTCGCCTCGAGGTGGTGCTGCCGTGAGTTCGACGCTCCGGATCGACAACCTGCACGTCGCGGTGGGCGACAAGGAGGTTCTCAAAGGCTTCTCGCTGACCATGCACTCCGGTGAGGTGCACGCGATCATGGGCCCCAACGGCTCGGGCAAGTCGACGCTCGCTCACGCGCTCAGCGGTCATCCCGGCTATCGCGTGCTGGAGGGTTCGGTGACCCTGGACGGCGTCGAGCTGTTGGACCTATCGCCGAGCGAACGCGCGCGCGCCGGTCTCTTGCTGGTGCTCCAGCATCCCTTTGAGGTTCCGGGCGTTCGGGTCTTCGATCTCTTAGAAGCGGCGGGGGCCGAGCGCACGACACTGCGCCGTCGCCTGTCCGAAGAGGCGAATCGAATCGAGCTGCGACCAGAACTGCTCAATCGATTCGTGAACGTGGACCTCTCGGGCGGCGAGCGCAAGCGGGCCGAGATGGTACAACTCGGCGTCCTGCAACCCAAGTTCGCCGTCCTCGACGAGGTCGACTCGGGACTGGACGTGGACGCCCTGGACCTCGTGGCGCGTCGACTCGTGGCCGCGACCACCGAATGGAACTGTGGCGTGCTTGCCATCACCCACTTTCGTCGGTTGCTCGTGGAGCTGCCCCCCACGATGATTCACGTGATGAGCGACGGCCGAGTCGTTGAGACCGGCGGTCCCGAACTCGCCGAGACCCTGGAGCGCGACGGGTATGAGCACTTTCGCGGCGCGGCGCTGTAATCAAATCGCAAGGCTTCACAGGTAAACTCGCACGATGGCCACTGGACGTGACGACTCGCCCGGCTCAGGTCGCCACCACTCCCGACGAAGCCTCGCCAATCAGGATCGACTGCTCGCACTCGGCGACGCCGTCGAGGGGCGAGAGGGTGTCAAGCGCCGTCACAAGGGTCGGCGTCGCGTCGGTCGGCGCGTAGCGATCGGGTTTGTCGTCCTCGTCGTGCTGGTGGGCGCGGTCATTGGGGGAAGCTACCTCTACGCGAACTGGCGCTTCGACAAGATCACCAAGATCAAGGTGACCGGCGAGGTGCCACCCATCTCGGGTCAACCCTTCAACATCCTGTTGATTGGATCGGACTCTCGTGCGGGACTCACCGGACTCCTTGCGCGCCAGACTGGCGCCACCAGTGACACCGTGGACGGTCAGCGCAGCGACAGCGTCAAGATCGTTCACGTTGATCCGAGCGCGGGAACGATCAACATGATCTCGATACCCCGCGACACGATGGTCACCCTGCTCGCGAACCAGACGTTGTACGGAAAGTTCAATCGCATCAACGTCAACTTCGGCAACGGGCCCTCGCTGCTCGCCCAGACCATCACCGCCAACTTCGGTATCAAGATCAACCAGACCGTGGTGGTGAGCTTCGCCGGGCTGATCAATGCCGCTGACGCCGTGGGTGGGGTCTACCTCGACTTTCGCTATCCCTCCTGGGACCCCTACTCGGGGCTGCGCATTCTGCACCCGGGCTGTCAGATCGTGACGGGCTTTCAGGCGCTGGCCCTCTCGCGCAGTCGCCACTTTTACTACAACGTCGATCACGCCAAGGTCTTCCCACCGGTTATTTGGGGCTCGACGGAGTCGGGGGCCAACGATCTCTATAACGCGGGCTGGATGTACGACCCGACAAGTGACTTCGGGCGCATCGACCGCCAAGACGCGTTCTTGCGCGCCCTCATCGCGCGCGCAAAGAGGCTCTACAACCCCATCACCTTGAACTCGTTCCTGTCGAAGTTGCCCCAGGGTATCGCGCTCGACCAGAACTTCTCGCTGAACGAACTCATCGGCCTGGCCGAGCGCTTTCACGGGATCAACCCCAACTCGGTGCAGACCTGGACGTTGCCCACCATCGCCGCGGACAACCCGGACTTAGGCGACGTCCTCTACGTCGATCAGCCCGCCGCACAGCAGATGTTGGTCGACGTCTTTGGCAACACTCTCGCCACTCCGGCTGATCCGCCGCCCAATACGGCGGGACAGACGCCCGAGCCGCCGGTGGTCACCACGACGACCACGACCGCACCTGCGGCAACCACGTCCACGTCGGGCAAGCACCACTCGGCTCCCACGACGACCACGACGAACCCGACCCTGAATGTGCCCAACTACGACCCGGTGCCCTGTAGCCCCTAGGGCGAAGCTCGCGCTACGCGGAGATCTCGGCGAGTCCCTGTTGCAAGGTGTTCCAGGCGAGGGTGGCGCACTTGATGCGCACGGGAAACTTCACCACCCCCGCTAGCGCCGCCAGTTCACCGAGGGAGCGCAAATTGTTCGCTCCCGACTCCTCGTTGGGGGACGCGCCCGGCACGGTCATGAGTTCCTTGAACTTGGCGATCGTCGAGTGAACATCGTCGAGACTCTTTCCCTTCACCGCTGCGCTCATCAGTGAAGAGGAGGACTGCGAGATCGAACAACCGTGCCCGGTCAACTTGATATCACTCAGGACGCCATCTTCTACCTCGAGATAGACGGTGACTTCGTCACCGCAGAGCGGATTGAAACCTTCGACCTTGTGAGCGGGTGGGGTGGCGAGTTCGCCGCGGTTACGCGGCGAGCGATAGTGGTCGAGAATGATTTCGCGGTAGAGGTCTTCGAGATTCGACACGACTCAGCCGAACATCTTGAGCGCGTGCTCGAGGGCCTCGATCAGCACCGTTGTGTCGTCGCTCAGGGAGTAGGGACCAAAGGAGGCCCGAGCGGTCGCCGCCAGGTTGAAGCGGCGCATGAGGGGCTTGGCACAGTGATGTCCGGGACGCACGCACACCCCAAACTCGTCGAGGACTTGGGCGACGTCGTGGGGATGCACGCCCGCCACGTCGAGGCTGATAACGCCACCGCGATCGATCACAGTGCCGGGACCGATGATCCGGATGCGCTCATCGAAGGTGTCCTTGAGACGCGTGAGCGCGTCCTCGGTGAGTGAGCGCTCGTGAGCGGCGACATTGTCCATGCCCAGTCCCTCGAGGTAGCGAATCGCGGCGTGGAGTCCGACGGCCTCGGCGATCGGAGGGGTACCGGCCTCGAATCGGGCGACGCCCTTGGCGGGGGTGAAACCATCCAGGCGCACGTCGGCGATCATGCCGCCGCCACCGAGGAAGGGACCCATCGTCTCGAGCACGCTCGCGCGGGTCCAGAGCACCCCAATCCCGGTGGGGCCCAGCATCTTGTGACCCGAAAAGGCAAGAAAGTCGATATCGAGGGCGCCCACATCCACTGGCCCGTGGGCCACGGACTGTGCGCCGTCAACGGCGATAAGGGCTCCCACGTCGTGGGCGGCTCGCGCGAGGTCGCCCAGGTTGTTCTTGGTGCCCAGCACGTTCGACATCCCCGTTATCGACAGGAGCTTGACGCCGCGCAGCAGTTCATCGAGGTTGGTGAGATCGAGCCGGTAGTCGTCGCCCACGGGCACGAAGCGGACCTCGACGCCGGTCGCCTCGCGTAACTGGAACCAGGGCACGATGTTGGCGTGGTGCTCCATCTCGCTGATCAGCACGACGTCCTTCGCACCGAGGTTGGCCGCGCCCCAGACCTTCGCGATGAGATTGATTGACTCGGTCGTGTTCTTGGTAAAGACGACTTCGTCAGCGCCGAGTGGCGCGCCGATGAACCGGGCGACGGCCGCGCGAGAGTCCTCGTAGGCCTCGGTCGCTTCGTTGGCCGTTTGGTAGACACCGCGGTGCACGTTGGCGTGACGAAGTCGGTAGTAGGTGCTCATGGCGTCGATGACCGCGCGCGGCTGGAGCGAACTGGCTCCAGAGTCGAGGTAGGTGATGGTGCGACCGTGCACCTGGCGAGTGAGTTCGGGGATGTCACTGCGCACGCGCCGAGCGTTAAAGCTGCTCACGCGCTGACCGCCCTCCACGCGTCGTAGCCGTCGTGATCGATGAGTTGGGCGAGTTCGACGTCACCGCTGTGCACGATTCGTCCGTCTACCAGGACGTGGACCACGTCCGGGCGTATTTCGTCGAGCAACTTGACGTAGTGCGTCACGACCACCGCTCCCATGGTGGGGTGCTGTTCGCGCACCGTGCGAACGCCCCGAGCCACGACGCGCAGGGCGTCGATGTCGAGCCCCGAGTCGGTCTCGTCTAAGAGGGCAACGATCGGATCGAGCAGAGCCATCTGGAGGACTTCATTGCGCTTGCGCTCGCCGCCCGAGAATCCCTCGTTGAGGTGTCGCTCGGCGAAGGCGCTGTCGATGCCCAGGCGGTCCATCCACTCCGCCAGGTCTAGGCGGACTTCGAGAACGCTCAACTCCTCCAGACCCTTTCGCGCCGCGATGGCCTGACGCAGGAATTGGATCACCGAGACCCCGCCGATCGCTTCGGGGTACTGAAAGGCGAGGAATATTCCCGCCCGGGCGCGAGCGTCGGGAGTCCAGGAGGATATGTCCTCTCCGCGTAGGAGTATTTCGCCGGCCGTGACTCGGTAGCCCGGGTGCCCCATGACGACACTCGCGAGGGTTGACTTGCCCGCGCCGTTGGGACCCATGAGGGCGTGCACTTCGCCCTCGTTGACCACCAGGTCAAGGCCGCGCAGGATCTGGGAACCTTCGGCCTCCACGTGCAGATTGCGAAGTTCCAGTAACGGTTTTGGCACGAAGTGAGCCTACCGGCCCACTAGGAATCGTTGACGGGACCTACCAGCCCCGCTCGACCCATTCATCGAGGTGGCGGCGTTCGGCACCGATGGTCGAGGGCGCGCCGTGACCGGGCCAGAAGGTCACCTCATCGCGGTAGACCCCGAACAGTCGCTCATCAATCGAGGCGATGATCCTCGAGAAGCTTCCACCCTCGAAGGTCGTATTGCCGGGACCGCCGGGAAACAAGGTGTCACCGGTAAAGAGCACCGGGGCGTTCTCGAGCGCGAAGCAGATACTGCCCGGGGTATGACCGGGGGTATGGATCGTACGCAGTCTCAACTGCCCGATCTGGTGGACGTCGTCGTCCTCTAGTAAGTGGTCATAACTGGGCAGCAGATGGGCGTCTTCTTGGCGCACCCACACGTCAATGCCCGCCTC
>DATJUR010000121.1:0-4874 GCA_035502215.1 Acidimicrobiales bacterium
CTGCGCGAGTCGCACATCGATCTCGGTGTGATCGCCCAGAGCGAGTCGCTCTTTGCTCTGGCCAACGGTCACATCGGCTGGCGCGGGAACCTCGACGAAGGCGAGCCCCACGGCTTGCAGGGTTCGTACCTCAATGGCGTCTTTGAGCTTCGTCCGCTGCCCTACGCCGAGGCCGGATACGGATACCCCGAAGAGGACCAGGTCGTGGTCAACGTCACCGACGCCAAGGTCATTCGCCTGCTCGTCGACGACGAACCACTCGACATCCGCTACGGCGACCTTCACTCCCACACGCGCGAGCTGGACTTTCGCACCGGTCTCTTGCAGCGCGAGCTCGACTGGTCGACGCCCACGGGCCGTCGCGTCAAAGTCACCTCCACGCGTCTGGTGTCCTTCACCCAGCGCGCGGTGGCGGCCATCAAGTACGAAGTCGAGGCCGTCGACGCGGTGCGCGTGGTCGTTCAGTCCGAGCTGGTCGCCAACGAGGCCCCCCCGCGACCCTCCGGTTTCGACCCGCGAGAGTCGGCCGCGCTGAACTCGGTCTTCATGCCCCTCGAACACGCGAGCGGAGAGACGTGGGCGGTGCTGGTTCACGCCACGAACTACTCCAACCTCACCGTGGCCGCCGGCATGGAGCTTCTGGTGAGTGGACCCAAGGGCACGACGATCTCTTCGATCGCGACCGAGGATGTCGCGCGCGTGATGATCACCTGTGCGCTCGCTAAGGGCGAGAAGCTCAGCGTGGTGAAGCTGGTGGGATACGGCTGGTCGGGGGTGCGCACCAAAGAGGCGCTACGCGACCAGGTCGACGCGGCCCTCGAAGTGGCGCGCACCGGAGGCTGGGAGCAGCTGTGTCGCGAGCAGCGCGAGTACCTCGACGACTTCTGGCAGGGCGCCGACGTGGAGATCGACGGCGACGAAGAGATTCAACAGGCCGTTCGCTTCGCGCTGTTCCACGTGCTCCAGGCCGGGGCGCGCAACGAACAGCGGGCGATTCCGGCCAAGGGGCTCACGGGGACCGGTTACGACGGCCACGCATTTTGGGACACCGAGTCCTTCGTGCTCTCGCTGTTGAACTACGCCGCACCCGAGACGGTCGCACACGCCCTGCGCTGGCGCCACAGCACCTTGAACCTGGCTCGCGATCGCGCCGAGCTTCTGGGCTTTCAAGGCGCGGCGTTTCCCTGGCGCACGATTGAGGGGGCCGAGTGTTCGAGTTACTGGCCGGCGGGCACCGCCGCCTTCCACGTGGGGGCCGATGTCGCCAACGCGGTGGTCGCGCACCTGCACGCCACGGGCGACGAGAAGTTCGAGCACGACACCGGTGCCGAGATCCTCATCGAGACCTCGCGGCTGTGGCTCTCGCTGGGTCACTTCGACATCGACGGCGGGTTTCGCCTCGACGGGGTGACCGGTCCCGACGAGTACAGCGCCATCGCCGACAACAACATCTACACCAACCTGATGGTGCAGCGCAGCCTGCGCGTGGCCGCCGACGCGGCCGAGCGCCACGACGACGTGGCCCACGAGCTCAAGGTCAGCGCCGAGGAGATCGCCGAGTGGCGACACGCGGCCGACGCGATGGTGGTTCCCTTCGACGAGGAGTTGGGCGTGCACGCCCAGTCCGAAGGCTTCACCCGCCACGAAGTCTGGGACTTCGCCGCGACCACCGACGAGCAGTACCCGCTGCTGTTGCACTTTCCGTACTTCGACCTCTATCGCAAGCAGGTCATCAAGCAGGCCGACCTGGTCTTTGCCATGTACCTACGCCCCGACGCCTTTAGCGCCGAGCAGAAGAAGGCGAACTTCGACTACTACGAGCCCTTGACGGTGCGCGACTCATCCTTGTCGGCCTGCATTCAGTCGGTCATGGCCGCCGAAGTCGGCTACCTGTCGCTCGCCTACGACTACGCGGCCGAAGCGGCGCTCTTAGATATCCAGGACCTCGAGCACAACACGCGCGACGGACTCCACATGGCGTCATTGGCCGGGACGTGGATTGCTCTGGTGGCCGGTTTCGCGGGGCTTCGCCCGTGGGAAAACTCGCTTAGCTTCGCGCCACGACTACCCGAGGGGATCACGCGACTCGCCTTCAACCTGCACTTTCGCGGTCGACACCTGCACGTGCGCACGTCGCCTAAGTCCACCACCTACGAGCTACGAGACGGCGATGCCCTCGAGCTTCGCCACGGCGAAGAGGTCTTTACGGTTTCGGTGGGCAACTCGGTCGTGCTCAAGCCGGTCGTCCCGCTCGATCCTGGACCCCCGCCGCGCCAGCCAGCGGGACGAGAGCCCGCGCACCGCATGGCCGACGGGCAACGAAAGCAGGCGTCGTGACGAGCGTTCCGAGCAGCCCCAGCGAGGTCGACCTCTCGGGCTACCAGGCGTGGCTCTTCGACATGGACGGCGTGCTCACCAAGACCGCGCTGGTGCACGCGGCGGCGTGGCAGCAGGCTTTTGACGCCTTCTTACAGGAGGAGACCGCGCGCACCGGTACGTCGTACGCGCCCTTTGACCCCGAGAGCGACTACGAAAAGTACGTCGACGGCGAGCCACGGGCCGATGGCGTTCGCAACTTTCTCGCCGCGCGGGGCATCACGCTGCCGGAGGGAACCGACAGCGACCCCCCGACGGCGGCGACGGTGTGTGGGGTGGGCAACCGCAAGAACGACCTGGTCCTGGCGGTGATGAAAAAACAGGGTGTTCAGGTCTACGAGGGCGTGACCGACCTCATTGGCGCCCTCAAGGCCCGCGGCGTGAAGGTCGCGGTCGTCTCGGCGAGCGAGAACACAGTGGCCGCTCTCAGCGCGGCGGGCATCAACCAGCTCTTTGACGCCCGCGTCGATGGCCACACCGTCAAGGACTTACACCTCGCGGGCAAGCCGGCCCCGGACTCGTTTCTTCAAGCGGCCAAGGACCTGGGCGTGGAGGCCGCTCACGCGGTCGTGCTCGAAGACGCGCTCGCGGGCGTCGAGGCGGGCCGGGCCGGTCACTTTGGCTTGGTGATCGGCGTCGATCATCACGACGAAGGTGACGCACACGACTACGCCGACCAGCTGCGCGAGCACGGGGCGAACGTGGTGGTGCGCGAACTCAGCGAGTTGGTGAGTCCCTAACGCTCGTCGTCGCCACTGGTTGTCGAAAGTAGGCGTCGCGGCTAGTCTGCGCAGAACGAGGTGACATATGACAATCACGGCCAAGGTGTCGGGCGAGTACGCCCAGATGATTACCTGCCAGCTCAACGAGGGTCAGACGATGTTCTCCGACGCCACGAAGTTTCGCTGGAAGACGACCAACGTATCGATGGAGACTCGTCTGACGACTCCGGGTGGCCAGGCCGACCAGGCCCACCAAGCCGCCAAGCAGGGTGGGGGAGGCTTCCTCAAGGCCGCGTTGGCCACCGCGACCGAAGTCGGCAAGCGCCTGCTCAGTGGACAGAGTCTGGCCTTTCAGTGGTTCTCGCCCAGTGGCGGAGCCGGGCTCGTGACGTTCTCGGGCGACCTTCCCGGACAAGTACGGGTCTTAGAACTCGACGGCTCGTCGGGCTGGAAGGCGGAGAGTCGCGCCTTTATCTGTGCGGAGTCCACGGTCAACTACGACATCGACTTCACGGGTCTGTCCCTGGGGTACCGCTCGAAGGACGGCTTTATCTTCGAGCACTTCACCGGAAGCGGAACCGTCGTCATCGGTGGTGGGGGCAGCTTGATCGAACTCAACCCCAAGGACTACGGCGGCAAGATTCAGGTTCACGGTGGAGCGGTGGTGGCGTTTTCTGACTCGGTGACCTTCAGCGTCGAGCGCGTGGGCGCCCTGAACGCCCAAACCGCCATGACGGCGGTCTTTGGCGGATCGGGCATCAACGTGGTGACGTTGAGCGGCGACGGTCCGGTGATATTGCAGGCTACGTTGCATAAAGAGTTTGAAGACGAAGACAAACAAGACACGAGCCTGTCGAACAGCGGTCGCAAAGACCTGCTCGGCCGACTCTAGAGAGAAAGAAGGAGAAGATGGCCCTTTTCGACAAAGTCAAGGAGCAAGCGAGCCAGGTGGCCAAGAAGGCCCAGGAGGCCGGCAAGGCGGGCCAGGCCAAGATTGAAGACGCTCAGGCCAAGCGCAAGTTTGACGGCATGCTGCGCGACCTCGGTGCCGCGGTCTACGCCGAGAAGTCGGGCGAGGTGAGCGACAACAGCGCCGAGATCAATCGGATCGTGGGTGAGCTCAAGGCGACCGAGGCCGAGCGTGAGGCCGCCAGCGCGAGTAGCGCCGACATGGGCACGACGATGACCAAAGATGAGTCCGCCGGCGAGACCGAGACCCCCGAGGGTGGCTTTACGCTCTAGAGCGTCCACGTCGCGAGCAATCGCTGCGACTCGCGACCTATTGAACGGTGACCAGGGTGCCGATGGGCGTGTGCGGCCACAGCACGCCCGCTTCGGCGAAGGGCATCTCCACGCAGCCCAGGCTCTGGGGGTACCCGTAGGACGAGCGAATGAATCCGTGCAGCGCGTCGCCACCGTGGAAGTACGACACCCACGGGATGCCGGGGTCGTCGTAGGTCTGCCCGTCGGGCTCCACGCCCGACATCGTGGTGACCGTAAAGCGCAGGTACACCGGATAGGTCCCGCTCTGCGTGGGGGCATCAGCCACTCCGGTGTTCGCCAGTGAGGTGAAGGTCTTCTTGCCGTTCTCGTACAGGGTCACGGTTTCGGGTGATCCCGTGGACACGTAGACGTCGTTATAGCTCGCGGGGTTGGCCTGGTGAGCGAGCACCGCCTTGGTGAGGGCTGTCCACGTCGCACCGTTCATCTGTCCGGTCGTGGTGAGGTCGTGCACGTTCTGGAATCGCATGAGCGCTCCTTGGAGGACCACGTTGT
>DATJUR010000122.1:0-72142 GCA_035502215.1 Acidimicrobiales bacterium
GGCGAGAATCCAGCCCACCACGCCGGCGGAGAGAAACGTCGTGCCCCACCAGTCGACCTTGTGGTGCTTGCGGTTGACGGGGACGTGCAGCACCGCAGCGATGATGAACAGTGCGACGATGCCGATGGGAACGTTGATGTAGAAGATCCAGCGCCAGGACAGGTGCTGAGTGAAGAAGCCACCCGCCAACGGGCCGAGGATGCTCGACAGCCCGAAGACAGCGCCGAAGTACCCCATGTACCGACCGCGTTGGCGCGGAGGAATGACGTCACCGATGATCGCCTGGGAGCCGACCATGAGACCACCCGCCCCCGCTCCCTGGACGGCGCGGAACAAGATGAGCTCCAGCATGTTCTGCGAGATGCCTGAGAGCATCGAGCCGATCAGGAAGATGACGACCGCGATCTGGAAGAACTTCTTTCGCCCGTAGAGGTCGCCGTACTTGCCCCACAGCGGCAGGGTGATCGTCGACGTGATGAGATACGCGGTCACCACCCACGAGAGGTGGTTGAGCCCGTGCAGGTCGCCCGCGATCGTGGGCAGTGCCGTGGCGACGATGGTCTGGTCCAGGGCCGCCAAGAACATGCCGAGCATCAGTGCCCCAAGGATCGTCAGGATCCGGCGGTGTTCCTCCTTGGTGAACTCGTGCTCTTCGGGTGCGGCGACCGCCGCGGCCAGGTCATCAGTCACGTTCATTCTCCATTTCCTTGCGTATGGCTTGAGCGAATTTGTCGAGGGACACAGCAAAGCTCGCCACGTCCTTCTCGCTCCACCCCTCAAAGAGTCGAGCGAAGCGATGGTTGACGGCGAGCATGATGCGGTCGATAGTCTTCTCGCCTGACTTGGTGAGTGTGATGCGCTTGGCGCGCTTGTCATCGGCTTCACGCGCCGTCGCCACGAAGCCCAGGCGCTCGAGCTGTTGGACCTTGCGCGTCACGGCGGGCGTGTCGACGTCGAGCAACTCCGCGAGATCGCTGACGCGCGCGGACTCGCCTAGCGAGCGCAGTTTGAACAAGAGCGCCGAGCCCGCACGGTCGAGTCGTACGCCGGCTTCTTGGAGGAGGATCTCGTGCGGTCGAGCCGAGGTAAAGGCGCGCGAGAGAATGGACATGCTTGAGGCCACGCGCTTGAGTTGGTCTTGGGAGAGGTTCACCACGCGGGGCCCTTCCGCAGAACTTGCTTTCGGCATACAACTAAATTAGCGGATCCCGAACCTGACGCGACGGGCCGCGACCTCCTACCATCAGGGAGGAAGAACATTTGAGGAGGAATTGTTTCGGAGATCTCCTTTCCTTTGGGCGCCGGAGAGTTGCGCGGCTACCTCGCTACGCCCTCTGGAGTCGGCCCGTGGCCAGGGGTGCTCGTCATCCACGACGTCTTTGGTCTGAGTAGAGATCTTCGAACCCAGTGCGACTGGTTCGCTGGCAAAGGGTTCCTCGCCCTGGGGCCCGATCTCTACTCTCGTGCCAACGTCGTGGCGTGCCTTCGCTCAATCGTGATCGATCTGCGCGCCCAGCGCGGTCCGACATTTGAGGCGATCGACGCCGCGCGCGCTCGACTTGTCAGTGACGACAGGTGCACCGGACGAATCGGGGTCATCGGTTACTGCATGGGTGGAGGATTTTCTCTACTGCTAGCGGCGGACGATCGCTACGACGTCGCCGGGGTTAACTACGGCGATGTGCCCAGCGATGCGGCGAGTGTGCTCGCGGGGGCCTGTCCGGTGGTGGCGAGCTACGGAGCCAAGGATCGACGGCTCGCCAAACACGTCGTTCGATTGCAAAGGGCGTTGGAGGCCAACCACGTCCCCCACGATGTCAAGGTCTATCCCAACGCCGGCCACGGATTCTTGAACGACCACGACGGCAAGCCCGCGTTGCTCCTCGCAGTGGTGGGACGACTCATCGGGGTGCACGCGGACGAGGAGTCAGCCAACGACGCACGCCGTCGTATTCTCGAGTTCTTTACTCGTTATCTGAGCGATCGCTAGTCGGTGACACCGTACGACCGAGAAACAGATCAGTGACGATCGTCATAGCTACTGGGTCACCTCGATGCAACAGAACGGCTCTGACCTCCTCGAAGAGACGCTCGCGCTCGGCCTCTTCCAGCAGGCGATACGAGGACGTCGAGGCGAGTAGATCGATGAACGTGTCGATGTCGTAGTTGAGGTGGCGCCGGTAGCGACGACTCACGAGGTCCTCGAATCTCGAGTCGGTCACGAGGTCGAAGGCGGGCCAGCCCTCCTCCAGTTCGATCTCGTCGCTCCCATCGTCGTGGTGATCGGTGACGCCGTAGTTACCAAAGTCGACCGAGTAGCGCTCATCGATCTTTTTGAGCTCGGCGCTCGTGGAGTCATCAGCAACGACGTACGCGTTCCAAAAGAGCGCGATGGTGCCACCCTCACGTACCGCTTCGTAGGCCAGGTCCCAGCGGCGTAGGCGATCGACCCAGTGCCAGGACTGGCCAGCGATCAACGCGTCAAAGGCCAGTGGGCGAGAGTACGTCTCGAGCTGGCTCACCTCGATACTCACGTTGGGAAAGCTCGCGCACTCCTGGCCCAGACGGGCCGCCATCCGCGGGTCCGGTTCGAGACACGTCAAGCTCACACCTCGTGCGGCGAAGGACACGGTCGCTTTGCCGGTGCCCGCGCCGACCTCGAGAATCTCATTCGTCGGATCGCCGTAGGCCAGGATGTCATCGATCATGGCATCGGGATACCCCGGGCGCGCTCGCGCGTATTGGTCTACTGCTTCGCCGAAGACGCCTCGTCGTTCTCGTGCCACGTCGCCTCCTCGCTTGATTGCAGGTTACTTTTCTCCCCCTGATGGTCTCACTGTCCCCGGCTCGGACCTGCACGAGCGAACCCTCGTGTTCGATCCGGTACGCTCCAGCGCTGATGAACATTCGTGACGGGCGCGACGACGACTGGCCGTCCTTCTTTCCGATCTTTTCTGCGATCATCGCGGCCGGAGAGTCGTACGCGTACCCCTTAGGACTCGCGAGCGACGAGGCACGCGCGCTGTGGATGGAACAGCCACCGTGCCGGGTACTTATGGCGATCGAAGGCGGTCGGATCGTGGGATCAGCTAAGGCCGGGCCCAATCGCCCTGGGCGCGGCGCGCACGTTGCTACCGCCAGCTTCATGGTGGATCCCAATGCCCGGGGTCGCGGCGTGGGCCGGGCTCTCGCGCTGGAGGTCCTGAGTTGGGCGCGCCGTGAGGGCTACGCCGCTATGCAGTTCAACGCCGTCGTCGAAACGAACGCGGCGGCCGTGGGTCTGTGGCGGAGCTTGGGATTTGAGATTCTCACGACGGTCCCCGAGGCCTTCGACTCCGCCTCGAACGGCCTGGTCGGTCTGCACGTCATGTATCAGAAACTCTGACGCGTCTGCGACTAGGTGCGAATGACAACGTTGAGAGGCTCCTCGCCGTTTCGAAGTCGATCGATCTGTTCTTTCACGAGGTGAATGAGTCGTGGTATGGCAGCGCTCGTCGCTCCCCCGACGTGGGGCGATATCAGCACGTTCTCGAGGGCAAAGAGCGGGTGGCCCTCGGGCAGCGGCTCGGGGTCGGTCACGTCCAGCGCCAAGCGCAGACGACCCGAACGAGCGTGATCCACGAGCGCGTTGGTGTCGGCGACCTGGCCGCGCGCAATATTGACCAGCATCGACCCGTCGCTCATCCGAGACAAAAAGGCGTCATCAACGAGGTGAGTGGTGCTGTCGTTGAGCGGGACGGCGATGATGACGATGTCGGCCGAAGGAAGTAGCTCGGGCAGGGCGTCGATTCCATATATCTCGCCGATCTCATCGCGGCGCTCGTGGTGGGCCACCCGGGTGAGTACGACCTCGAATGGCAAAAGGCGCTGGGCGATGGCCCGACCGACGCCCCCGTATCCGACGAGGAGAACACGTCGGTCGGCCAAGCTTTCGCGCCACCCGCGCTTCCACTCTCCTCGCTCGGCCGCTCGCACGTAGTCCGGAATGCCTCGTTGCAGAGCCAAGATGAGCGCGAGGGCGAGTTCGGAGGTGGATGTTTCGTGTACCGAGGCGGCGTTGGCGTAGACGATTCCGGCTGGCAGACGTTCCGCCATGCCGTCATAGCCGAGCATCGGGCTCTGAACGAGGCGAGTCCGGACGCTCGAGAGTTGCGTGATCCAATCGCTTCCCCCCAGAAACGGCGGTACGAGCACGTCAATGGACGCTACGGGCGACGGACCGCTCATGTCCCACACCACGACGTCCACGCCGTCGATGTCGCGAAGTGCCGCGGCCACGTTCACGTCGGACACACTGACAACGAGACGATCAGGGTTTGGGGCCATACGTCGGGTCATCCTAGGTGGGGGCCTGATAGTCAACGCACCCCTATCGGAGGCTCCAGGTCATGTCGCGAGTCGAACTCTGAGGTCACTCACCCGTGGCGCGGCAGTTCGTCGGACATAATCGAGGGACTGCCCAGTCACGAGGAGTCGCGATGCCCATCACCGTCACACCTATCAGCGAAGTCAGCGACGAGGTGAACGACGTGCGCGTGCGCACGGCGACGATTGTCAACGAGGCGATTCTGCCTCACGAAGCCGTGTTGTGGCGCTCGGCGCACGCGGCGGGCTCCACGGACGACGAGCGCGCCGCAGCGCGCGAGGAAAGTCGTGAACTCAAAGAGTCCATCAAGGACGCGGTGAAAGCCGCCGGGCTCTGGGCCCCGCATCTGCCCACCGAGTACGGCGGTGCGGGCCTGGACTTTCTCTCGCTCGCGTACATGTACGAGATTCTCGCCTACGCCGTGGGCGCGAACGCGCTCTTTGGCATCGCCGCGCCGAACTCGGGCAACGCCAGCATTCTGCTGAAGTACGGAACGCAGGAACAAAAAGAGAAGTGGCTGCTGCCACTTATCGCGGGCGAGATGGAGTCCGGATTCTCGATGACCGAGCCCGAGCACGCCGGCTCGGATCCTCGGTCACTGGCGACCGAGGCGGTGCGCGAAGGTGACGAGTGGGTCATCAACGGACACAAGTGGTTCACCTCCAATGGTCTCGACGCCGACTTCTTCATTGTGATGTGCCGCACCGTTGACGCGAGCGGCGAACTGGGCTCGAACGTTCATATGAGTCAGATCATCGTGCCCGCCTCCACGCCTGGCGTCAACATCATTCGCGGTATCGGCGTGTTCGGTCGTTCTACCTCCGACCACTGCGAGATTCGCTACGACAACGTCCGGGTACCCATCGAGAACACCCTGGGCCTCGTGGGCCAGGGTCACCAGGCCGCCCAAGACCGCCTCGGCGCGGGTCGCGTCTATCACTGCATGAACTCGATCGGCCAGATGCGACGAGCCTTCGACCTGATGGTCGAACGCTCCTTGGTGCGCGAGGTGCACGGAGGGCTGCTCAAAGACAAGCAGTTCATTCAGGGGTTTATTGCCGAGAGCTTTCTGGACGTCCAGTCCGCTCGACTGATGACCATTGAAGCGGCCAATCGAGTCGCCACCAATGATCCCGAGGCGCGCACCGCGATCTCGGCGATCAAGGTCTTCGTACCCGCCGCCTACCACCGGGTCGTTGACCGGGCGATTCAGGTCTGGGGCGGCGCGGGCGTGAGCAACGACCTACCGCTTGCCCAGATGTATCTCACCGCGCGCATCTTGCGCATCGCTGACGGTCCCGACGAAGTACACAAAATATTAATTTCTAAGAACATCATCCACCGCTACGAGGCGGGTGAGGGCTGGAGCTTCTCGTAGTTCGCGTGGATCGTTACGAGTCGACGCCTCGCGCGACACGCGTGATCTGGCGTGGGCCGTGCCATAGTGGAACTCCAAGGGGGGCAAGGTCATGACGGTCGCCAAAGAGCCCGGTGGCACCCGGCAACGCATCATCGAGTGCACCGAGCAGCTCTTACTTGAGGTCGGGAGCAACGATCTTCACCTCTCCCAGGTCGCCGAGCGAGCTCAAGTCGGCCTGCAGACTATCTACTACCACTTCGAGTCACGTACGCAGCTGATCGCCCGCGCCCAGGCGTCGGCCTATCTACGCCTCATCGCACCGCTACACGGGCACCTGGAGATTGTCGAGCGCGCAGTCGTTGAACGAGATGAGGAAACGTACTGGCGCGTCCTCGGCGAGAACACGGCGTTGTCCTGGTCGTACGCGCATAACGACGACAAGTGGCAGACGACGACCTTGCTCAGCGACATCTGGGCCGACGACGACACGCGCGAGGAGTTTCGCGCGAATCTCGACGTGCAGGTCGCACGTTGGGTCGCGGTCATCGAGGCGGGCAAGCCGTTGGGCTGGGTGAGGCCCGACCTTGATGCCTACGCCTTGGTCACGACGTGTTGGGCGGGATCGATCGGTCAAGCCATCTTCGTGAATTCGAAGAATAACCACTACTCACCCGAAAGCATCAATGCATTTTTCCTCTCGGTGACGCGCATGACCCCCGAAAATGTCGATGATTCGAAGGAAATGCGCGTCCGCGCGGGCGAGGCAAATCTGTAAGGCGATTACAACTTTCTGCGGCGCCTGTGTAGCGCAGAATGTAACTCACTGGTGAGTTGGTGAATTGGTGCAGCGCTGATAGGTGGTTGAACGCGTCTCGAGTTCGCCAGCGTGACACCAACAAGGGAGACAGGTGGGTAAGGCGGAGGTGTCGGCAATCAGATTGACTCGCGCCACGACCGCCTCGAGCGACGTCGGCGGCAAGGCGGCCGCGACCCGGCAACGAATCCTGGACGCAGCCGCTCAGGTCCTGGCCGATCGCGGGTTTTCGGGCATGCGCCTGGCCGACGTGGGGGAGGTCGCCGGCATTCAGGCGCCGGCCATCTACTACCACTTCTCCAACAAAGAAGAGCTCGCCCTCGAGGTTTTCGTGACCGGGCTTACCCGATGTCGAACGAACCTCGAGGGCGTACTCAAGGAGTTTGAGGGCGATGATCCCCTCGATCGCCTCGCCCTCGCGATTGATGCGCACCTGCGGCTGTGTTCTCGCTACCCCGACTACGCCCGAGCGTGGATCCAGCGCATCGCGGGCGGCGCCCCCGAACACGTCCAAGAGCAGTGCCGAGGGGACGAGCGAGCCTACGCGAGGATCTGGACGCGCCTCATCGGTGAGGCGAAGACGGCGGGGCTGTTGCGCGACGACGTGGACATCAAAATGGCCCAGCAACTTGTCCTTGGCGCGCTCAACGCCCTCGTGGCGACGTGGCGCGTGGGACGAAGCACTGCCATCGACCCGGTTGTGGCCAGCGCCCAACTCGTCCTGCTCTCGGGACTGTCCAGCGAAGTGCGCGAGTGGTCGCGTATCGATACCGAGAGTGAGTCTCAGGCGCTCTCGTAGTAACCAGCCCCCGCGCCCGGAATGCTAGGAAAGACTGGACTATGTCTGATCCCGCGCGCAGTGTTGACGAATCGTCTGGTCCACTCGGCGGCATTCGCGTCGTCGAACTCGCTTCGGTGATCATGGCGCCCTACGCGGGACAGATCTTGGGCGACCTCGGGGCCGACGTGATCAAGGTGGAGCACAGTGTCATCGACAACAGCCGCCTGATGGGAGGAGGTCCGCACCCGGAGCTGTCTGGCATCGCGCTCAACCTGCATCGCAACAAGCGCTCGCTGGGTCTGGACGTCAAGACGCCCGAAGGTCACGAGGTTCTCTGGCGCCTTCTTGCCACGAGTGACGTCTTCATCACGAACGTACGACCCGGCGCTCTCGCACGGCTCCAAGTCAGCTACGAGGACCTTGCCGGATCGATGCCGCGACTCGTGTACTGCCAGTCACAGGGCTTCGCCACGGCAAGCTCCGACGAAGACCGTCCCGCCTACGACGACATCATTCAAGCAATGACCGGGCTCCCGTGGCTCAACCAACAAGTCCTTGACGCCACGGCGTTTGTGCCGACGTTGCTTGGCGACAAGGTAGCGGGGCTCACCATCGCCTACGCGGTGCTGGCCGCCCTGGTGCATCGCGAGCGCACCGGACAGGGTCAGCGGGTCGAGGTGCCGATGTTCAACTCGGTACTCTCCTTTAACCTCGTAGAACACCTCAGTCGCGCGGCCGTTGAGGGAGGCGCCGCGGGATACGCGCGCATCATGTCCTCGCTGCGCGGTCCGCACCGCACGCGCAATGGATACGTCGCGATCATGCCCTACACCGACGCGAATTGGCACTCGCTGTGCCGCGCGATCGACCGGTTGGACGTGCTCGAGCGACCCTGGTTTGCGAGTTACGAAACGCGCACTCGCGACGCCGACCGCGTCTTTGGCGATCTCGCCGAGATCGTGGCCGAGCGCACGACCGAGGAGTGGCTTGAGATCGGCGAGCTTTACGACATCCCGGTGAGCGCGGTGTCCTCGCTCGATGACATAGTCAGTGATGCGGCGTTGAACCGCGACGTGATCACGACCGCCACCCATCCGGTGGTGGGCGAGTATCGCCAGATCTCCCCGCCGGTGTCGATGTCCGAGACACCCACCGGGGTTCGCCGCCCCGCACCCTTGGTGTCCCAGCACACCCGCGAGGTGCTCGGTGAGTTGGGCTACTCCGACGACGAGATCAGGTCACTGATCGATCACGGCGTCGCGGGGGTCGCCGATGAGCGCACCTCGCCCGACGTAGCGTGACCTTCGTTGCCCCCATCGCTCATCGTTAGGCTTCGTGCGTGAGTGGACCTCTGGCGGGACTGCGCATTGTCGAGTTTGCGGGCCTCGGCCCCGCACCGTACGCGGCGATGTTATTGGCCGACTTAGGTGCAGACGTCTTGCGCCTGGAGCGACTCGAGACACGCTCGCACGCGTCCAGCGGCGAGATCCTCTTGAGATCGCGTACCAGTGTCGCCCTCGACCTGAAGAGTGACGCCGGTCGTGAACTCGCCCTGGAGCTCTCGACGCGAGCCGACGCCGTCATCGAAGGGTTTCGCCCCGGCGTGATGGAGCGTCTGGGGCTGGGTCCCGGTGACCTTTTGGCGCAGAATCCACGTCTGGTCTACGGGCGCATGACCGGATACGGCCAGAGCGGAGCGCTCTCGCAGCGCTCGGGTCACGACATCAACTACATCGCAGTCTCGGGGGCGCTGTGGCCACTCGGGCGCGCCGGAGAGCGCCCGACGCCGCCGATGAACCTCGTGGGTGACTTTGGTGGAGGCTCACTCTTTCTTGTCCTGGGTGTCCTCGCCGGGGTCTGGTCGGCGCGTGAGACGGGACTGGGCCAAGTCGTCGACGCCGCCATGGTCGACGGCTCGGCTTCGATGCTGGCGATGATGCACTCCTTCATCAATCAAGGCTTCTGGAACGAGGAGCGCGGTACCAACATCTTGGATACGGGCGCGCATTTCTACGAGGTCTACGAGACGAGCGACCACCAGTTCATGGCCGTGGGTGCCATCGAGGCCAAGTTCTACGAGCAGCTTCTCCGGGGCTTGGGACTGGAGTCCTCGGACCTGCCTCACCAGATGGACCGAACGCAGTGGCCCGTGATGAAAGAGCGCCTCGCCGCAGTGTTTGCGACCAAGACCCGCGACGAGTGGACGAGCATTTTCGATACCCTCGACGCGTGCGTTACCCCCGTACTCGCGCCTCGCGAGGCGCCAAAGCACCCCTACAACACCGAGCGCGACGTCTATCTCAGTGAACCCGTCCAACCTGCGCCGGCGCCGCGGTTCTCGCGCACGCCGGGCTCGATCCGTGCGGTGCTCTCGGTCCGAGACGCGCTGGCGAGCTGGGGTGTGAGCGAGGAGCGCGTGGTGACTCTTGAACGCAGCGGCGTGATTGGCGAGGGAGTCGTGGCGTAGCGCACTCGTTACGCCACGGGGAGGGACTCGCACGCTCACTCGTGACGGGTCGTGAAAACGATCTGACACACTGGAGTGAGAGAACTGAGTCCCACGCGAAAGAAGGGGTCATGAAGCGCATCACCCACTGGATCGACGGTAAGCCCTTTGTCGGCGACGCCCGACGACACGGCAAGGTCTATAACCCCGCCACTGGTGTGCAGAGCGCTGAGGTGGACTTCGCCACCGACGACGAGGTGAACGCCGCGGTCGCGGCCGCCTTTTCGGCGTTTCCTGAGTGGCGCGCGACCTCGCTCGCTCGACGCAGCGCGGCGATGTTCGCGCTGCGCGAGTTGCTCGTCGCCCACGCGGGCGAGATCGCGGATCTCATCGTCGCGGAGCACGGCAAAGTCAAGAGCGACGCGGCGGGCGAGGTGGCCCGGGGCCTCGAGGTCGTGGAGTTCGCCTGTGGTATCGCTCAGCTTCTCAAGGGTGAGTTCACGGAGGGCGCGTCCACGGGGGTCAACGTTCACTCGCTGCGCCAGCCGCTTGGTGTGGTGGCGGGCATCACACCCTTCAACTTTCCCGCGATGGTGCCGCTGTGGATGTTCCCTCTGGCGATCGCCTCGGGCAACACTTTTGTCCTCAAGCCCTCAGAAAAGGACCCCTCGGCCTCGCTGCTCCTCGCCGAACTGGTGGCCGAGGCTGGAGTGCCCAACGGGGTCTTCAACGTCGTCCAAGGAGACAAGGTCGCCGTCGACCGCATATTGCGGCATCCCGACATCAAGGCCGTGAGCTTCGTGGGTTCCACCGCGATCGCGCGCTACATCTACGAGACGGCCGCGCACGAGGGCAAGCGCGTCCAGGCCCTCGGAGGGGCCAAGAATCACATGATCGTCCTGCCCGACGCGGACCTCGCCGACGCGGCCGAGGCCGCCGTGAGCGCGGGGTTTGGCTCGGCCGGCGAACGATGCATGGCCGCCTCGGTGCTCGTAGCAGTCGACGGCGTCGGCGACGAACTCGTCGAGCGCATTCGCGCGCGCGTCGATCGACTGACGGTGGGCGACGGCACCAACGCGGCCTCGGAGATGGGACCCCTGGTGACCCGCGAGCATCGCGACAAGGTGGCTTCCTATCTGAGCATCGGCCAGGCCGCGGGCGCCACGGTCGCCATCGACGGGCGTGAGCACGACATCGCCGGCGACCCGAACGGCTTTTGGCTCGGACCGTGCCTCATCGACAACGTCACCGAAGAGATGCAGGTCTATACCGATGAGATCTTTGGACCGGTGCTGTCGATGGTACGAGTCGACACGGTGGACGACGCGATCGCGCTGGTCCAGCGCAATGGGTACGGCAACGGCGTGGCGATCTTTACCAGTGACGGTGGCGCCGCGCAGCGCTTCGAGACGGAGGTGGAGGCCGGCATGGTCGGCATCAACGTCGCGATCCCGGTGCCCGTGGCGTACTACTCCTTTGGAGGATGGAATGACTCGCTCTTCGGCGATCTGCACGTCTATGGTCCCGACGGCGTCAAGTTCTACACGCGGGGTAAGGCCGTGACGAGCCGTTGGGCCAACATCGGTCAGCACCACGCCACCCTGAGTTTTCCCGCTAACGCCACCCACGATCGGCCGGCGAAGGGCACGTAGCCCTGCGGTCTCTCTGTGCCCCCGTCGTCGCCCCACCCCCCACGTCCCGGGCCCAAGGGCGCCGCCCTGGGCCTGGGCGGATCGGCTGTTGCCGCCGTGTTGTGGGGGTTTGGCGGCATCTTCGTGGTGCTGACCTTCGCCTCGGGACTCGTGGTGGCCTTCTATCGACTGTGGCTGGGGGCGATCGTCTTGAGCGCGATCGTCTACGTGAGTGGAAAGCGACTGTCGTGGACGACGGCGCGCGCCACGTGGCTCGGGGGCCTGTTTCTCGGCGGCGACATGATGATGTTCTACAGTGCCGTGCGACTCACGAGCATCGTGGACGTGTCGGTGATCGGAGCCCTGCAACCAGCCCTGGTGCTCGTGGCCGCTCGGCCGCTGTTCGGCGAACGGATGAGTCGTCGCGACGTGTTGTGGATCGTGCTCGCCATGGCGGGGGTCTCGATCGCCGTCATTGGTCCCGGTGGCAGCGCACCGCACCGCGTACTGGGCGACCTGCTCGCGGCCGGGGCACTCCTTAGTTTCACGGCGTACTGGTTGGTGTCCAAACGCGCGCGCGAACTCACCAGCGCCATTGAGTACACGGCGGGCGTAATGATCTTTGCCGCACTCGCCTCCACACCCGTGGTGGTGATCGCCGGTCAGTCCCTGTCGCGCATTCACGCCGGCGACTGGGTGTGGATTGTTCTGCTCACCGTCGTGCCGGGAAGCGGCCACCTGGTCATGAACTGGGCTCACCGCTACGTCGACGCCTCGATCTCGGCCGCTATTAGCTGCCTGGCGCCCTTGGTGGCGTCGGTCCTCGCGATTCCGATCCTGAGTCAGTCGTTGACCTGGTTGCAGGTGAGCGGGGTGCTCATCGGGCTGGCGGCCATTGCCGTGGTTGCCGCGCGTCATCGTGAACCCGCTCAGCCCCCCGTGGAGTAGGACGCGGCATCCCGGCGGCGTAGTTTTTCGATCTCGTTGTATCGAAAGCAGTCCCGAGCGTGGTCGTTCACCATTCCCGCGGACTGCATGAACGAGTAACACGTCATGGGACCCACGAAGGCGAAACCGTCCTTTCGCAGCTGCTTACTCATGGCGGCGGCGGCACTCTGGGCGTCCGGGCTCGATGTGCCCAGGGCCCACACGTAGGTGTTGAAACTGCCGTGTCGGCGCTGGACGTCGAGAACTGCTCGCGCGTTGGTGATCACCGAGGTGATCTTGCCGCGGTGGCGCACGATGCTGGCGTCACCCAGGAGTGTGTCGATCTGCGCGTCGCCGAATCCCGCGACCTTGCGCGGATCAAACTTCTTGAATGCGCGTCGGTATCCCTCGCGCTTGCGCAAGATGGTGATCCAACTCAGTCCGGCTTGGGCGCCCTCTAGGCACAACAACTCAAAGAGGTGGTCGTCGTCGTGCAGGGGAACGCCCCACTCACGGTCGTGATAGGCGACGTAGACCTCGTCGTCCCCGCACCACGCACAGCGCTTCTTGGTGACACTCACGCGTGCGACCCCGGGTCTAGGCGACCGGCGCCTGGAGGCCCGCGATCACGATACCCAGGCAGCGTTCGAGCGACTGATCCCCGGAGTCGGAGTGTCCCGCAAACTTGCACGAGCCCATGACCAGGGTCATGATGTCCTCGACCTGAATGTCGGCGCGGATTGCTCCCGCCTCCGCTGCGCGACGACGAAGTTCCTCAAAGCGATCGTGAAGCGCATCGACGCCGTCGGCGAAGGTGACCTTAAAGTCAAGACCCGACTGGTCGAGGGCCTCAAAGAGGTGCTGCTTGGCGGTTGCCTGTCGGGCGAACTCTTGTAAGAAGGAGTAGAAGGCGTCCTTGGGGTCCCTCTCGGCGGCGCGAATGTAGAGGTCGGCCGTCGCGATGAGTTCCGTAAGACGCGCGGCGACGATGGCCTCGAAGAGGGCCTCCTTGGTGGGGAAGTGGCGATACAGCGTGCCAATGCCTACCCCGGCGCGTTCGGCGACGAGGTCGATAGGCACCGCGACGCCGTCGCGAGCAAACACCTCCTCGGCGGCCTCGAGGATCTTGTCGTGATTGCGTTGGGCGTCGGCGCGCATTTTCCTCGGGCCCGTCGGTGCGGCGGTGTCGGGCGAGACGTCGGTCACCTGCACCATAAAAACCTCCTTGAGACACTTGACAAGCGGAACGTACGTTACTAATATCCTATTCGGAACCGGAACTCCGAATCCGTTTAAAACCCCGGCCTCCAAATTGTACCGCAGTTTCCCTTAAAAATCGCTCCCCACGGCAAGCAAAGGAGAGTCACGTGAGCATCACTGAACTCAAGGACGAGGGGCTCGCGAGTGTCGCCTCGCTCGACCCGAAGAGGTATTGGGCGCTCGCTGTCATCGGCATCGCCCAGCTCATGATCGTTCTCGACGCCTCGGTCGTCGTGGTGGCGCTGCCCTCGGCCCAACACGCCTTGGGCATCTCGGTGGCCAATCGTCAGTGGGTGCTGAGCGCCTATACGCTCGCCTTTGGCAGCCTCCTGCTGCTCGGTGGTCGCATCGCCGACTACGTCGGGCGCCGACGCGTCTTTATCATCGGCCTTTTGGGCTTTGGCGCCTCGAGCGCGGTGGCCGGTCTCGCACAGAACCAGGCGATGCTCTTTGGCGCACGAGCGTTCCAGGGTGGCTTCGCCGCCTTGATGGCGCCGGCCGCGCTGTCGATTCTCACGGTGACCTTCACCGACGTGCACGAGCGTGCGCGCGCCTTTGGCGTGTACAGCGCCATCGCCGGTAGTGGCGCGGCCATCGGGCTCGTGCTCGGCGGCGTGCTGACCGAGTTCGCCTCGTGGCGTTGGACGATGCTCATCAACGTGCCCTTCGCCATGATCGCGGCCGCGATGGCGACGCGCGTCGTGCGCGAGAGCCGCGTGGAGGAGCGACACGGCTACGACATTCCCGGAGTGCTGAGCTCAACGGGCGGACTGTTCTCCTTGGTCTACGGGTTCACGATGGTTGCCTCGCACGGCTGGGGATCGCCGCTCGTGATCGCGCTGCTGACGGCCGCTGGCGTGCTGTTGGTGAGTTTCGTCGCCATCGAGATGCGCGTTGCGCACCCGGTTCTGCCACTGCGTGTGGTCGTGAATCGAAACCGGGGCGGTGCGTTCCTCTCCTCGCTCTTGGTGGGCATGGCCCTGCTGGGAACGTTCCTCTTTTTGACCTACTTCCTCCAGGGAATCTTGGGCTACAGCGCGCTGCGGGCGGGCTTTGCGTTCTTGCCGTTCTCCGGGGGCATCATTTTGGGTGCGGGGCTCGCCAGCCGCTACCTGCCGCGACTCGGCGCGCGCGCCCTGATGGTCGCAGGCCTCGCGATCTCGACCCTCGGGCTGATCGGCTTCACGCGCCTGGGGCCCGAGAGCTCCTATCTCACGCACATCCTCGGTCCGGAACTTCTCGTGAGCTTTGGGCTTGGCCTTAGCTTCGTGCCAATGAACTCAACCGCCTTATTGGGGGTCGAAGACGACAGCGCGGGTGTCGCCAGCGCCCTGGTGAACACGACCCAACAGGTGGGCGGCGCCCTCGGCACGGCGTACCTCAACACGGTGGCGGCGTCCTCGACCGCGGCGTTCCTCGCTACTCGCGTGGCGTCGACATCGGTGTTGCGCGCGGCGAGCGTGCACGGTTATATCACGGCCTTCGAAGTGAGCGCGCTGCTCGTCGCTGCGGCCGCGGCAGTGGCCGCCATCTTCCTGGCCTCTCGGCGCGCCCAGAGTGTCCGCTCCGATTTGCCCTCGCCGGCCGAGCGCACGCTGATCTGCGTAAGCGACGAAGTCTGATCGCACCACCACCGAGCCATTCTCGCTGCGACGAGCGTGACTTATCGACCGGGCAGTTCTTCGAGCATGGCCACCAGGTCCTTGCGTTGATATCCGTGCTGACGAGCGACGTCGACCAACTCTTTGAGTTTGAGTGCGACCACACCGCGTTCGGGCCGAGCGGTGACGCGAATTGACCTGCCTCGTCCCATCTCGATGACCCCCTCGTCGCGCAGCACGCGCAAGGCCCGCAGCACGGTATTGGTGTTCACGCCCAACTCCGACGCGAGGTCTCGGGCCTGAGGAATTTTTTCGCCGGGCCCAGCTTCGCCCTCGGCGATGGCCCGACGAATCTGGGCGGCCACCTGTTCGTGAAGCAGAGTAGGGTCTCTGCGGTCCAGCGGCGCTAGTTCGAGTAACGCGTCGCCCTCGGCGACCACCCGCTTGTTGACGCCCATGAAGACAATTATAGTGGCTTTATGGCCATTCACACCGACGCCCCGCGAGAGATCGCACCCGACTCGCTCGACCCGACCCAGTCGCTCGAGCTTCTCTTTAAAGAGGCGCGAGCGCGCCAGCGTCGTCGGCGCCTGCGCTGGATGACGTTCGCTCTTGCGGCCGTCGTGGCGATCGGTGTCGTGATGGGCGTGACCTATCGAGCGGGTGGATCGTCACCGCGTGGGTCTAGCGCCGGCGCGCCACTCGCGGCCAAGACCAGCGCGAAGATACTCACCTGTGAGGGGGCGAAGGTGGTTCGTCCCGTCAACTACATCGTCGCGTGCGCTGACGGTGGCATTCGCCTCACCCAGACGCGGTGGTCGACGTGGAGCACCAACGAGGCGAGTGGCACGACGGACTTTGCCATCAACTTTTGCAAGCCCTACTGCGCGGCGTCGCCGATCTCGTACTTCCCCAATAGCCCCGTGCACTTGAGCGCCCCGCTGGCCACGAAGAACGGCACGCTCTTTTCTCTGCTTACGGTTCGCTATGAGTATCGCGGCGCGTCGAGGCTCTTTCGCTTTTCCTTCAAGGGGGAGCCGTCCTACGCCAAGTGATCGAGCGGGTCCATAGATTCATCGGGGCGTCTCGCCCACGCTCGGGCGCCGAGCCCGGAGCTCGCTCAAGGAACTGGATGATCACGGTAGAGTCATCAGCACTCGCGCGTGCGTAGAAAGAAGGAATACTGATGGCTAGTCCGGCCTTAGCGGATCGACGACTACGAGCTATTGAGCGAGCGCCCGAAACGGGACGAGCCATGACCCACGGCGGCGTCGCCAGCGCGCTGGCGATCCTGGGGCTCATCGGCGTCGTGGGAGCGGCGTTTGGCTGGCACGAGGGAGCGGGCGGGTACGTGACCAATCGCACCGAGACGCTCATCATCGTGGCCATCATCGTCGCTCTGGTCTTGTCCTTTGTCATCATCGCGCGGCCCAAGTTGGCCAAGTCCCTGGGCATCGCGTATGCGCTGTTGGAGGGATTCGCCGTGGGCGTCATATCGGCGTCCTACAACGCGCAATATCACGGCATCGTGCTCGAGGCGGTGGGGGCGACCTTCGGCGTGGCGCTGTGCGTGTGGTTCCTCTACGGCACGGGTCTGATCAAAGTGACCCAGCGCGTCACGCGGGTGATCACGATGGCCGTGCTGGGTGCCATGGTCTACTACGGAGTCACGTTGCTCGTCTCGCTCTTTGGGGGGCCCAACTTCAACAGCTCCGGCGGCGTGCTCGGCATCGGCATCTCGCTGGTGCTCGCGGTGATCGCCGCATCCACGTTCTTGCTGGACTTCGATCGCATCGACCGCCTCATCGCGATGCGCGCGGACCGCGAGTATGACTGGTACGGCGCGTTCGGCCTGCTCATTAGCTTCATTTGGCTCTATCTCGAGATCCTCAATATCCTGGGGCGCCTGCGTGGCGGCGGGGGGACCGTTCGGCGCTAGAGGTCGCGCGGCTCTCGGTCTCCAGGTCACGGTGCGTCCAGAGGGACAGTTAGCCTCGACTAATTAGTTAAGGCTAACCTGGTTAAACCCCGGCCCTAGGAGATCTGTGACAACCCCGCACGCGAGCTCGTGGATCAAGAGAGCCGGCCTCTGGCTCGGCGTCGCGGCCCTGGCGTCGCTGAGCCTGGCGGCCTGCGGATCCTCCCGCGGGTCGACCACCACCACCACCATCACCCTCTACAACGGTCAGCACGTCCAGACGACCGACTCTCTCGTGGCCGCCTTCGAAAAGCAGTACCCGAACATCTCGGTGGCGGTGCGCAGTAACGACGAGGACACCCTCGTGAGCCAGATCGTCCAAGAGGGTTCTCGATCTCCCGCTGACGTGATCTACACCGAGAACTCACCGGCGCTGGAGTACCTTCAGCAAAGAGGACTCTTGTCCGCACTGAATCCAAGGACGCTCGCTAAGACTCCGGCGAGGTACAACTCGCCCCACGGTGACTGGGTGGGGGTGTCGGCGCGCGTGAGCGTTCTCATCTACAACCCCTCACTCATCAAGAAGAGCGCCCTACCCACGAGCGTGCTGCAACTGGCCAGTCCCCGGTACCGGGGTGAGCTGGCCTTCGCCGCGGGCGAGACTGACTTTCAGCCCATCGTCACCTCCGTGCTCAAGGCGTACGGTCGGGCGGCCACGCTGCGCTGGCTCGACGGCATCAAGGCCAACGCGGGCAGCCATATCTACCCCGATAACGAGACGATCTCCGATGAAGTCAATCGCGGGGCCGTCGCCTTCGGCGTGATCAACCAGTACTACTGGTATCGCCTGCGCGCTCAAATCGGGCGTGCCAACATGCACTCGCTAATCACCTACTTCGCACCGCGTGACCCCGGCTACGTGATTGACGTCTCGGGTGCGGGGGTCTTGAAGTCGTCGGCGCATCAAGCGGCCGCCCAGAAGTTCGTAAACTTCCTGGTTTCCAGGAGGGGTCAAGAAGTCATCGCGCACTCGATCAGTTTCGAGTACCCCATCGCCTCGGGCGTCACCACGGCTCAGCCCGAGACGCCATTTCAGGACCTCGCGCCCGATCCCATCGGCGTGGGCCAACTCGGTACCGGAGCCCAGGCCATCGCCCTGCTCCAAGAAGCGCAACTTCTCTAGCGCCGCGGCGCCCAGCGCACGACACACTTCGACAGTATCGACACTGCGTCGAGGGCATCCTCGAGCCCCAACAGGGTCCTCCCGGGGTAGGCGACTAGTGGTTGTCGGTTTCGGCGATGGCCAGGCTCACTGGAGCGACGACGTCTTTGGCGTGGAGGCGCCGCAGGGCGAGCCAACCGATCGCACACGCCGCGAAGCAGGACGCCGCGCCGACGCCGAGTCCGGCGCGCGCCCCGAGCGAGCTGGTCACCCAACCGATAAAGGGACCGCCCAAGGGCGTTGAACCCATGAAGGCCACCGCCCATAGCGCCATGACGCGACCGCGCATCTGCGGGTCGGTGCTCAACTGCAACGTGGAGTTCGCCATCGAGAGAAACGACACGCTGGCAAAGCCCACCAGCGCGATCGCGAGCAGCTCGACGGCCAGCAGCGGCGACAGCGCCGCGAAAGTCATGCACAGCCCGAAGGCGAGCGACGCTCGAACCATCGCGCGCGATCCGGTCTTGCCGCGCGCGGCGGTGCGCAACCCACCGATGACCGCACCGACCCCCATCGCTGCGAGCAGTACGCCGTAGGTCGCCGAACTGCCGTGAAAGACCTTGCCCGCCACGACCGGCAAGGTGACCTGGAACTCGTAGGCGAGGCAGCCCACAAGGGCCATCATGACCAGAGGGATGGCCAGCTTGGGGGTCTTGGCCACGTAGCGGAACCCTTCACGCAGCTGACCCTTGGCCCGTTCTGTGGGTGGGCTGGGCTTGAGTTGCGAGCGATCCATGGCCATAAGAGATGCCACGACTGCGATGAAGCTCAACGCATTGAGGGCGAAGCACCACCCTTCGCCGACCGCCGCGATCAACACGCCCGCGACAGCCGGACCCACGGCGCGGGCCACATTGTTCGAGGTGGAGTTCAGGCTCACGGCGTTGCGCAGATTCTCGGGGCCGACCATCTCAAGGACGAAGGCTTGGCGCGAGGGGTTCTCGAAGGAGTTGTTGAGCCCGAGCACGACGGCCAGCGCGCAGACGTCGAGGTACGTGATGACGTGAGTGAGTGAGAGCACCGCCAAGGCGGCCGCCTGTACACCCATCATCGACTGCAAGAAAATCATCAGTCGGCGCTTGTCGACGCGGTCGGCGATGACGCCGCCGTAGGGTCCGAGCAGAAGGACGGGCAGCGTTTGCAGGGCGACGACAAAACCAATGCGTGTCGCAGAGTGGGTCAACGTGAAGACGAGCCACGACTGGGCCGTCATCTGCATCCACGTGCCGATTAGTGAAGTGCTCTGACCGTAGAAGTACTTGCGATAGTTGGGATTGCTGAGCGAGGAAAAGGTCCGCTGGGCGGACGCGTGAAGATTCACAGAATACGGGTCCTTAGTTCTTCGTCGAGTCGTTCAAGCGCGGGTAGCGCACTCAGCACCGCTTGGCGCTCGTCCTTGGTGAGCTGGTCGAGGGCGACGATGAGCGCTTCGGTACGCTCGCGCTTAATCTCGTCGTGCAGTGCCGAGCCCTCGGTGGTGACGGCCAAGTGCACGACCCGCGCGTCCTTCGCGTCGGGCGTCCTCGTGACCAACTTCGCCGCCTCGAGGTGACCAACGATGCGTGAGAGCATGGTGGGGTTCAGACCTTCTTCGGCGGCCAGTTCCGAGAGACGAAGCGGTCCACGTCGAACGATCGTGCTGAGGACCTCACGCTGGCTGGGCGAAAGAGTGGCGTCCACGTGGGTGAGTCGCAGTGCACGACCCAGGCGCGCGACCACGCGACGCAGTCGTTCGGCCCCGTCGGTGCTGCCGCGACGGGCTTTGAGGGGGGCGGACGTAGGAGCCATAGATCCAGTGTAGCGTTAGTTGCCTGCTAGCAAGCATCTACTTTCGCCGCGGCACTCGCCCCCGCGAATGCCAAATGTCGGCGGGCCGGAAAGACTCAGTCGAGGTCGAAGCGATCGAGAGTCATGACCTTGTCCCACGCGGCAACGAAGTCATAGACGAACTTGGCTCGCGCGTCGTCGCTCGCGTAGACCTCGGCGACGGCCCGCAACTCGGAGTTCGAGCCAAAGATGAGGTCGGCTCGGCTCGCTCTCCAGCGCAGAGCACCCGTGGCGCGGTCACGCCCTTCGAAATACTCTTCGTCCGGCGACGACGCCGACCAGACGGTTCCCATGTCGAGCAAATTACGAAAGAAATCGTTGGTCAGAGCATCTCGCTCATCGCTGAAGACTCCTAGGTCACTGCCGTCGTAGTTCGCTCCGAGCGCGCGAAGACCGCCGACCAACACCGTCAATTCCGGGGCGCTGAGGGTCAACAGGTGAGCTCGATCGATTAGCAAGTACTCGGCCGGTAGTACGTGGTTGGCGCCGAGGTAGTTGCGAAATCCGTCGGCCACCGGCTCGAGGTACTCGAAGGACTCGATGTCTGTTTGGTCCTGGGAGGCGTCGGTGCGACCCGGCGAAAAGGGCACCACGAGGTCAAAGCCAGCGTTCTTGGCGGCGCGTTCTACGGCGGCGACGCCACCAAGCACGATGAGGTCCGCCAGGGAAATCTGAACGCCGCCGGCGTGAGAGTCGTTGAAGTGCGCTCTGATCTCCTCGAGCTGTCCGAGCACCCTAGCCAGTTCGCCCGGGTTATTCACCACCCAATTCTTCTGAGGTTCGAGTCGGATGCGCGCGCCGTTCGCGCCACCTCGCTTGTCGGTACCTCGGAACGTCGAGGCGGACGCCCAGGCCGTGGTGACCAGCTGAGCGATTGAGAGTCCCGACGCGAGGACCGCTTCTTTAAGGGCGCTGACGTCATCGTCGCTCACGAGTTCGTGGGCGACGGCTGGGACCGGGTCTTGCCAGATCAGGACCTCCTCGGGTACCTCGGGGCCGAGGTAGCGCGCCCGCGGTCCCATATCACGGTGGGTCAATTTGAACCAGGCTCGAGCGAACGCGTCGGCGAACTGGTCAGGGTTCTCCTGGAAGCGTCGGGCGATGGGCTCGTAGATCGGGTCAAAGCGCAGCGCCAAGTCGGTGGTCAACATGGTGGGCGCGTGCCTCTTGCTCGGGTCGAAGGGATCGGGCACGAGGTCTCTTCCCGCACCGCCGGCGGGCGTCCACTGCGATGCCCCCGCGGGACTCTTGGTGAGCTCCCACTCGAAGCCAAAGAGAGTGTCGAGAAAGCTGTTGCTCCACCTCGTGGGCTGGGCATTCCAGATTCCCTCGAGCCCGCTGCTGATCGCGTGTGTACCGGATCCCGACTCGTAGTTGCTCTGCCAACCCAGGCCCTGGAGTTCGATGGGAGCGGCTTCGGGTTCTCGGCCCACGTGCACATTGGGATCGGCCGCGCCATGGGTCTTGCCGAAGGTGTGGCCGCCCGCGATCAGGGCCACTGTCTCTTCGTCGTTCATCGCCATGCGCTTGAAAGTCTCGCGAATGTCACGCGCCGCAAGGAGGGGATCGGGGTTGCCGTTGGGACCTTCGGGGTTCACGTAGATGAGTCCCATCTGCACGGCGCCGAGGGGAGTCGCGAGATCCCGATCCCCGCTGTAGCGCTGGTCGCCGAGCCACGTCGTCTCGGGACCCCAGTAGATGCTCTCGTCGGGTTCCCAGACATCGACGCGACCTCCGCCGAAGCCAAATGTCGCAAAACCCATCGACTCGAGGGCGACGTTGCCCGTCAGGATGAACAAGTCGGCCCAGGAGATTTGGCGTCCGTACTTCTGTTTGATCGGCCAGAGTAGCCGGCGAGCCTTATCGAGACTCACGTTGTCGGGCCAACTGTTTAGCGGCGCGAAGCGCTGAGCTCCCGAGCCCGCTCCTCCGCGGCCGTCGTGGATGCGGTAGGTGCCCGCACTGTGCCACGCCATACGAATAAAGAAGGGTCCGTAGTGGCCGAAGTCGGCGGGCCACCACTCCTGGGAGTCACTCATCAGTGCGGCCAGATCCTTCTTCAGGGCGCCCAGATCGAGCGCGGCGAACTCCTGGGCGTAGTCAAAGTCGTCGTCCATCGGATCGGCCGCGGGCGAGTTGCCGTGAAGTACGCGCACGTTCAGTTGATTCGGCCACCACCGCTCGTTGGGTTGGGCCTGGGTGTTGATCCCGTGGGGGAACGGGCACTTGGGGTCGTCGGTCATGCTGTCTCCTCTACTTCGTCATTGATGGCGCGTACGAGTTGTCTTGGCAGGTGGGACACAGTCCCCAGTACGCCACTTCAGCCTCGTCGATTTCGTATCCGTGGTCGTCCGACGCATTCAGGCACGGGGCCGAACCCACCGCACAGTCGACGTCCACCATCGCCGAACACACCCGACAGATGAGGTGGTGGTGGTTGTCGTTGACGCGGTCCTCGTAACGAGCGGGCGATCCGTCAGGCTGGATTCGGCGCACGAGTTGGTTGTCCGCCAACACGGCAAGTGTGTCATAGACCGCTTGACGAGAGATCGTGCCAATGTCGAGCTCCACGATGCCCACGATCTCCTCGGCACTGACGTGAGGGTGCGCGGAAATGGCTCGAAGAATGGCTAGCCGCTGGGCGGTCGCCTGAATACCGTGAAGGCGCAACTCGTCAACAGGACTCACGGTCACGTTGTCAAACGTAGCGCAACTCTGGGAGAACTCCATTAATTGACTGTGTCCAAACTGTGCGCAAGTAGCAAAACCTGGGGGAAACATCCTGGTCACTGAAAAAACGGAGAAAATACTTGCGACGACATCAAAATGATATTAGAGTGATGTCATGTTGATATCGGAACTGATGGAGAACATCCGCAGTGACTTTCGCACGTTGGGGGAACTGGGCGGGCCGGACACCCAAGCTATCGCCGAGCGCCTGGGAGCTGCTCTCGAGCCGGCCTTTCAAAAGCACTTCCTGGACTCACTCAACGAACTCATTCAGGAGTTCAACCTGGGTGACTCTTCCCCTTTGGTTCTCAACCTTGAGGGTGACGAGATTCATCTGAGCCGACTCGTTCCCGCCGGAGCTGACGTTCCTACGTCGACACCCCAGGACCTTTCTGCACGAATCGCCCTGCGTCTCAGCGACGAACTCAAAGAGAACATCGAGAACCTGGCGACTGACGTGGGCTCGTCGGTGAATACCTGGATCGTACGCAACTTGGAGCGTTCGGTGCGAGGTGACACCCCAGGACCATCATTCAAGTCCCGGAATCAACTTCGCGGCCGGGGCCGCGCCTAACCCGAAAGGCTCACCATGCGATACCTTCCCCACGCTCCCTGTTCGCGCGAGTCCTCCTCGTATGTTGCGCGGCGTCGCGAAACGCTGGACTTTGAGTCCACGGGGGGCGAGCGGTACTTCGAGCACGACGCCGAGGCACGACCACTCGCCAAGATCTATCAATTTCCGATTCGCGCTTCCACGCGACTCTCTCTTCGACTACAGCGAAAGGCGTAAGTGACCATGGCAAATGAGAGCAGGACTCGAACGGAGCGGTATGACGCGAACGGGCCCATTGATGTACTGGTGTTGACCAAGAGCGGCGACGTGGTTGTTCAGGCGATACCTAGTAACGAAGTCCAAGTGCGCCTGGTTGCTACCGGGAGTGAGGCGAGCACCGTGCTCGAAAATGCCGAAGTCGACTTTGACGCGGCCACGGGCAAACTCATCGTGCGAACGATGCGCGACCAGTTTGACTCTCTCACCGGAATCAAGTCACTCTTCAAGAAGAGCGGGTGGGCGGGCTCGGACCTGGACGTCACGATCTCGGTGCCCGAGGAGTCGTCCCTCGAAGTGAAAACCGCCTCCGGTGATACACAGTGCCATGGTCCCCTGGAGAGCGTGGAGCTACACAGCGCATCGGGCGACATTCGAGTTATCGATCCCGTGGTCTCGCTTGAGGTGAAGACCGCCTCCGGTGACGTCATGGTGGGTCAGGTGATCGAGTCCTTGGAGTGTCGCAGCGCATCGGGGGACGTGCACTGCACGAGTGCCGGCGTTCGCACCGAAGTGACGACCGCCTCGGGTGACGTTACGGTCACCGCCGAACGGGCGGGGGAGATCTCGGTCAAAGCGGTCTCGGGAGACGTTCGAGTGAACGTTGCCAGCGGACTCGTCATTGACGTCAACGGAACCACGGTGTCGGGGGATCTAGGCTCGTCGATCCCGCTCGACGCAGATGGCGAGGGAGACGGTGATGAAGAAACGCTCACGATCAGGGTTTCGACCGTGTCGGGCGACTTTCGAATTACCCGGGCGTCGTGAGCCGGTTTGTATATCCATTATTCAGAAGGTACTGCTGGCCAGCAGATTTGCGCAGTTGTTGATTGATTCTCGTTAATAATTCGGCATCTCGTCCACAACACTTGATGCGTGACCATTTCGATCCTGCGACGGGCGACCCGAGGCCAGCGCGACGAGTCGGGCCCAGGACTCTCCCTGCTCGCCCTGGAGTCCGACGCGTACCCCGGCGAGGTGGGAGATTTCCCTCCGACTCTTCACCGGATGCTCTCGGTGCTGACCGATGGCGTCGTGGTGGTGGATGGAGATGGCGTGCTACGCCACGCCAATGACGATTTAATCAACCTGGCCGGATACACCTATGAGGCGTTGATCGGCCAGCCGGCCAAGCACCTCTTTCCGAATTGGGATCGATACGCGGGGTCCACCCCGATCGACGTGCCCGAGGGGCACTCAGCGCCCGGGGCGGTCGATGTCCATCTCCCGCTTCGCTGCGGTGACGGAAAGAAAATTGATGTCCTCGCCGCTATCTCTCCCTTCGTTTTCGACAGCGAGCGCTGGGTGGTCGTTTTGGTGCGCGACGCGCGACTGATCAGTGCCGCCGAACAACTGCGCATCGCGACCGAACTGCGCTTTCGCCTGGCCTTTGAAGGCAACATGGCACCGATGACGGTGACCGACCTCGACGATCAGATCACCGCCGCCAACGGGGCTTTCTGCGAGATGGTGGGATACTCCAAAGAAGAGCTCCTCGGACGCGACTCGAAAACGTTTACCTACCCCGACGACATCGGTATCACCGAGGAGTCGCACCGGCGAGCCATATGGGGCGAGACCGAGCAGTCGCGCTACATCAAGCGCTACCTGCGCAAGGACGGCCAGGTCATCTTCGTCGAAGTCCTGCGCTCCGCGGCCCGCGACGACGCCGGCGAACTGCTCTACTTCGTCTTCTCCGAGCGCGACATCACCCAGGAGAAGGCCCTCTCGGCCCAAATAACTCATCAGGCGTTGCACGATCCACTCACCGGGCTCGCCAACCGGGCCCTGTTCATGGACCGGTTGTCCCAGGCGATGGCCCGTGCGGCGCGAAACGGCGGAACCGGGGCGGTGCTACTGATCGACCTCGACAACTTTCAAGGCGTGAACGACACCTATGGCCACGGGGTCGGGGACCAGCTGCTGGTAGCCATCGCCCATCGCCTGGACGTGGTGTCGCGCACGTCGGACTCCCTGGCGCGCTCGGGCGACGACGAGTTCTTGTACTTGGCCGAGGGGATGAACTCACCCGAGGAGGCTGCGATCGTCGCCCAGAGGCTGCTGGACGTGTTTTCTCAGCCCTTCCTGATCGATGGCACACCGCTAGAGCAGCGCGCGAGCATGGGCGTGGTGGTCTGGGACGTGCTGAACACGGATCGAGCCGAGATTGTCCAAAACGCCGACGTAGCTCTCTTCGAGGCGAAGCGAGCGGGCAAGGGCCGCTTCGTGAGGTTCTCTCCCGACATGCACGAGCAGGCGGTGAATCGCTTTGAGTTGGTCCAGGACCTGCGTCGTGGCTTCCACTCGAATCAGTTCGCCATGCACTACCAGCCCATCGTCGACCTCGCGACGACGACGGTCGTTGGATTCGAGGCGCTCATGCGATGGCAACACCCCCAGCGCGGCTTGGTCCCCCCCGCCGTCTTCATCCCCCTCGCCGAGCAGAACGACCTCATCCTCGAACTCGGCGCGTTCGCTCTCACGAGCGCCATCGAGGCGGCCAGTTCCTGGTCGCGCTCGGGCGACCCACGGAACTGGCCCTACGTCAGCGTCAACTTGTCGGCTCGACAGTTCTACGACCCCAACCTCGTCGCCACCATTGAGGGAGCGCTCTACGCCAACGACCTCGGACCCGAGCGGCTCATCATCGAGGTGACCGAAGGGGTGGCCTTGGCCAACGTGGCCGAGACCATGAACGTGATCGAGTACCTCAACCGGTTGGGCGTGGGTTTCGCGCTCGACGACTTCGGTACGGGGTACTCGTCGCTGTCGTACCTCGCCCTGATGCGCCCTCGCGTGATCAAGATCGACCAGTCCTTCATCAGCCCCGCCTTCGAGAGCGCGCGTAACGACACACTGCTCGAAGCGATCGTTTCGCTCGGTCAGAACCTCAACATGTCGGTGCTGGCCGAAGGCATTGAGACCCAAGGCCAGTACATCCGGCTGTGTTGCTTCGGTTGTGAGCTAGGACAAGGCTTCTTGTTCTCGCCCGCCGTTTCGGCCGAGGGTGCAAGCACCCTGGTTGGCCGCGTGCTCGGCACCTGACCACGAGGTAGCAGTTCGAAATTAGGCCCGTGGCGAGGAATTTCGCTCGGTACCGTTGCGCCATTCGCAGAACTGGTGTCCGAGTTTTCAGCGGAAGCGGCGCTCCTATGGCGCTCACGATCTTTGGGACACGCGACGGATCTCAATCCCGCGAGTTCGAGAGTCGAAACGAAGATAGAGCGGCACACCTGGCATGATTGGTTGCCAAATGGCGAACGTGGATCAACGAAGCAGCGAGTCGCTGGACTCGAATCAAGGGATCTTGCTTCGCGGCATCACCAAGCGATTCGGTTCGAGTGTCGCGGTGAACAACGTCGACCTCGAAGTCTTTCGTGGGGAGTTCTTTACGATGCTCGGGCCGTCGGGCTCAGGAAAGACGACGCTTCTCCGCCTCATCGCGGGATTCGAGGTTCCTGACGCGGGAACCATTTCACTGCGGGGAGTCGACGTCACCGGCGCGCCGCCCTACCAACGAGACGTCAACACGGTCTTTCAGGACTACGCCCTGTTTCCTCACTTCAGTGTGTCCCAAAACGTGGGCTACGGCCTACGGGTTCGTCATACGCCCAAGGACCAGCTCGCGCGCCGAGTGGGTGACGCTCTGGAGATGGTGCAGATGGGCGAGTTTGCCGAACGCCGACCCGCCCAGCTCTCGGGAGGTCAGCGTCAGCGCGTGGCCCTGGCTCGCGCCATCGTGAACGAGCCCCAGGTCCTCTTGCTCGACGAACCCCTCGGGGCGCTCGACCTCAAGTTGCGCCAGGAGATGCAGGTCGAACTCAAGCGAATCCAGCGCCAGGTTGGCATCACGTTTATCTACGTCACCCACGACCAGGAGGAGGCGCTCACCATGAGCGATCGCCTGGCGGTGTTTCGCAGTGGTCAAATTGAGCAGATCGGGGCGCCGAGCGAGGTCTACGAACGGCCCGCGACCGAATTCGTCGCGTCCTTCGTGGGCACCTCGAACGTCATCGAAACCCCGGCGGGACGAGCGGTCCTGCGACCTGAGAAGATCGAGATATCCCAAGGTACGGGCCGGGGGGGCCGTCCGGGTGCGTTGGGCCGCGTCGAGGACGTGGCGTACCTGGGCATGGTGACCCGCTTTACCGTTCGCCTCGAAGATGGATCGACGATGACGGTCGCTCGCCAGAATCGCTCCGGTGGCGCGCAACGCAATAGTCTCGACCTCGAGAGTCCCGTGGTACTCACGTGGGACCCCGATGACGCCTTTGCACTTGCTCCAAGCAGTGTTGCTGAGGCCCAGTAACACCAAACAACAAGGGGAGAAATGAACAGATCACACTATGTGAGGTGGGCCAGTTTGGCGGCGGGAGTGGCGCTGCTGGGTTCATTCGTCGTACCGATTGTGCTCAGTAGCACCGCGGGGGCCTCGTTGGGGACCCCGCCCACCCAGGGCATGAAACCACCGACCTCCATCGGCAAGGGCGAGGGCAAACTCAACATCATCGCCTGGGAGGGCTACACCCAACCCGAGTGGGTCAAGCCCTTCGAGAAAACTACCGGGTGCCAGGTCAACGTGAAGTACGCCGGTTCCTCGAGTGAGATGGTCTCACTCATGGCTAATGGCGGTGGCCACCAGTGGGACTTGGTTTCCGCCTCTGGTGATGCCGACCTGCGCCTGATCTACGGTGGCGACGTTAAGCCAATCAACATCAAGTTGATCCCCTCGTGGAGTGAGTTCCAGCCCTTCCTCAAGTCGCCGTCGTTTAACACGATCAACGGCTATCACTACGGGGTGAGCTTCGAGTTCGGACCCAACGTGCTGCTGTATTCGACCAAGACCTTTAAGACGGCTCCCACGTCCTGGTCGGTTATCTACTCGAAGAAGTACAAGGGCGAGATCACGATTCCTGACAATCCGATTCAGATCGCCGACGCGGCCCTGTACCTAGAGTCGGCCAAGCCGAGTTTGGGCATCACCGACCCGTACGAGTTAACCCAGACCCAATTCAACGCGGCCGTCAATCTGCTCAAGGCTCAGCACCCACTGGTGAAGAAATACTGGGACCTCGCGAGTCAGGAGATTTCCCTCTTCCAGAACGGCGAAGCGGTCGTCGGAGCGGCGTGGCCGTATCAGACCTCGACCTTGAAGGCGGCGCACGCGCCCGTTGCCGACACCATCCCCAAGGAAGGGGCGACCGGCTGGGCCGACACGTGGATGCTCGCCACCAACGCACCAGACCCGAACTGTGCCTACGACTGGATGGCCTACATGTCCACGCCCAAGATTCAAGCCGAAGACGCCATCTCGTACGGCGAGACGCCGGCTAACACGTTGGCCTGTCCGATCATGAACACGCTGCAGAAGGGCGGATGCGCGGCGTATCACGCGAACGCGCCGCAGTCCTACTTCAAGACCATCAAGTTCTGGAAGACACCCCTGTCCACCTGCGACAACGGCCAGAACGACTGCGTGGACTTTACGCAGTGGCAACAGGCCTGGACGCAGATCACGGGATAGCGATTGTCAATAGGCTCAGGAACTCGTCAACGACTGGGGGCGGCGCTGTGGCGCCGCCCCTGGTTGCGTGGGACGCTGATGTTGACGCCCCCGCTGATGTGGTTTCTCGTGGTCTACATCGCCTCGCTGGTGGCGCTCCTCATTACCGCGTTCTTCAGCGTGAACTCACTGACCGGCAACATCATCTACCAGTGGACGTGGGCCAACTTCTCACAGATCTTCACCCAGTCGGTCTACGGCGAGATCATTCTGCGTACCTTGATCATGGCGGTGCTGGTGACCGCAACCGACGCGGTCATCGCGCTGCCCTTCGCCTTCTTCATCGCCAAGATCGCTCAGCGCCGAGTACGACAGGCGTTTCTCGCCCTCGTGTTTTTGCCTCTGTGGGCGAGTTACCTCGCGCGAGTGTACGCGTGGATCAACATTCTCTCGAATCACGGCGTGCTCCCGGACTTTGAGCGGCACGTAGGACTGCCGATCACCAACCTGGCCTACACCAACACGGCCATGTGGATTGTCTTTTCGTACCTCTGGCTGCCCTTCATGATCGTGCCCATCTACGGTGCCTTCGAGCGCGTCCCCGACTCCTACCTCGAGGCCTCCAGCGACCTGGGTGCGGGCAGCTGGTTTACGTTTCGTCGGATTCTCTTCCCCTTGATCCTGCCCGGAGTCGTCGCGGGATCGATCTTCACCTTCTCGTTGACGCTGGGTGACTTCATCACGCCGCTGCTCATCGGCGGCTCGAACTCCAACTTCATCGGCAACGCCATCTACGACAGCGCGATCAATGGGGGAGACCTTCCCTTCGCCGCGGCGCTAGCTTTCGTGTCCATTGCGATTATGGCCATCTATCTCTTCCTGGCGCGCGCGGCCGGCGCCTTTGACGCGCTATGAAGCTGTCGCGACTCTCCCGAGGCGTGTTGGCACTTCTTTCGGTGCTGGTCGTGTTGTTCTTGCTCGGCCCCCTATTGGTCATTGTGCTCTTTGCCTTCGACAAGTCCAACGTCCAATCGCTGCCAATCGAGCACTGGACGACGCACTGGTTTGCGGTCGCCTTTGACGACCCCGCCGTGCGAAGTGCCCTGTGGCTGAGCGTGAAGGCGGGCCTCGCGGCCACCGCCATTGCTCTGATTCTTGGCACGCTGGTCGCCTTTGGCATCCATCGCTTTCGCTTCTTCGGGCGCGACACCATCTCGCTCATGCTGGTGCTCCCGATTGCCCTGCCCGGTATCGTCACGGGTCTCGCGCTGCAGTCAGCGTTCAATCTCACGCACATCGACCTGTCGATCTACACGATCATCGTGGGACACGCCACGTTTTGCATGGTCGTGGTCTTCAATAACGTGGTGGCGCGGTTGCGGCGAACCTCGACGTCGCTCATCGAAGCGTCGTCAGACCTCGGGGCGAAACCCGCCCAGACCCTTCGGCTGATTACGCTGCCCATGCTAAAAACCGCCCTCATTGCGGGCGGCTTGCTCGCCTTTGCCCTCAGCTTCGACGAAGTGATCGTCACCACTTTTACCGCGGGTGCGCAGAACACGTTGCCCCTGTGGATCTTCGGCGCTATCCTGCGCGGTCAACAGCTGCCTGAGGTCAACGCGGTAGTGGTGTTTGTGCTGATCCTGACTGTTGCTCCCATCGCGTACGCTGCGCGAATATCGAGCGGCGAAGGCTTCCTTCGTTCGAGTGAGTCGAAGTAGTGCGCGGGGCTACGTTCGAGCCGGTGCCGCAGCGCCCTCTTGGAGGGCCAACTGTCGTGCGCACTCTTTGCTGTTCAACAGAGAGAGGACCACGATGATGCCCAGAACGGCGAATCCGGTGGCCACCAGATAGGACAGCCGAAAACCGGTGGTAAGAGTGGCGCCGTTGGCGCGCGAAGCGGCCGCCGCAATCGTGGCGAGGATGGAGAGTCCCACGGCGGACCCCACTTGCTGGCTGGTGTTCAAGAGTCCTGCAGCGGTTCCCTGCTGGGTGGGGGCGACCCCCGCGATGGCACCGATCGACGCGGCGGGGAAGGCCAGCCCCATACCAAAGGCCGTTAACAGCAGACCGGGAAGAACGTTGGGCCAGTATGAGCCTCCCGAGGTGATGTGCGAGAGCCATAGCTGACCGAGCCCGACGCTGGTGAGACCACTGACGAGTAACGGCTTGACTCCCACGCGAGAGAGCAGTCGTCGAGTGAGCAAGGTGGAGGTACCCATGACCGTCAGCGTGGCGGGGATGAAGCACAATCCCGTGACGAGCGGTTCGTAGTGGAGCACCCGCTGGAGGTAGAGAGAGGCGAAGAAGGTGTAGGCCACGGTGATCGATCCCATCGTCAGCATGGCTCCGTCGGCGGCCCGACGGCTGCGCCCGGCCAATACGGCGAAGGGCAGCATGGGCGCGGACGAGCGCCGCTCGACGACCACGAACGAAACGCCCAATATGACGAACGCGATAAGGGCGACCACCGATTGGGCGGATCCAAACCCCCGCTCCTCGCCTTGACTCAATCCATAGATCAGCGAAGCCAGCGAAAAGGTCACGAGCGTGGCACCGGGGTAGTCAAGGTTGACGCCACGCTGGCGAGGGTTGGGCGGAATCAGGCGCGGGACAAAGAAGATCAGTGCCGCCACGATGGGTACGTTGATCAGAAAGATCGCCCGCCAGTTCACGTACTCGACGAGCACTCCGCCGAGTACGACGCCCAAAGACGCCCCACCGGCGGCGGCGGCCTGCCAGAGACCAATGGCCCGATTGCGCGCGGGACCCTCGGGGTTGTTCGTCGTCAGAAGAGCCAGGGCAGTCGGAGAAATCATGGCCCCGCCAACGCCCTGAACAATGCGCGAGATAACCAACATCAAGGCACTCTGGGCAAGTCCGCATGTCAGCGACGCCACCACGAAGACGATGAAGCCCGCCACGAGCAACCGGCGACGGCCCAGCAGATCTCCGGCGCGTCCGCTGAGCAGCAACAGCGACCCGAACGTCAGCGCATAGCCAGTTACCACCCACTGGAGATCGCCCGATGAGAAGTGGAGTTGGCGCTGAATCGTGGCGAGTGCGACGTTGACGATGCTGAAGTCAAGGGTGAGCACAAGTTGTGCGGTGCACAGCAGCGCGAGCAGACCGTCGGGGGAGCTTGTCACCGCTCGAGGCGTGCGACCAGACACGGGGTTGCTCACGGACGTTGTCTCGGGTTTTTGGCGGACGCCATTGCGGGTCTTCCTCTAGGCGGAATTAGAAAAGTATGGCGCAACGAGGCGGGTTCGGTTCACTTTCCGGGGACCGGCCGAGCACCATTGGATACCCACCGGTGAAAGATTTGTTCGCGGGGTGCCGGTCGCTCCGGGCGCTTCGTACTTCCTGAGAAGGGGGTGCTGTTGTTCTCGCTCGTCTTAGGTAGTACCTTCCAACTGAACCGCTGGTGAACAGACGGTTACGGATGTGAGGCGGGACAGGGCGGCACCACGGTGGTGACGCTCGCTTTGTTGGGTTGGGGGGGAAATTGAGATTCAACCAAATCTTTGGGAAGCGTACGGCCACTGCCGCGGCAGCGGTAGCGATGATCGCTTCGGTAACGGCAATTGGCGTGAACGCCGCGGCGAGCGCGTCATCGAAAATTGGCGGGACGGTGTCGGTCTGGAATGAGTTCTCCGGCGCCGAGGCGACCGGCTTTGCCACCGCGCTGAAGCCCTTCGAAAGTAAGACCGGCGTCAAGGTGACGGTTCGCAACATCGGCTCGTCGGGACCCACCTTGATCGAAGCGGCCGTCGCGGGCGGTAAGCCACCAGACATCGCGGCCGTGCCGACTCCCGGGTCCTTTGACCTGCTGGCGGCTGGTAAGCGTTTGACTCCATTGAAGCCAATTCTGGGCAGTGAAGTGAAGAACTTCTCGGCTGGCTGGAACGCGGCCGCAACGTACAAGGGAACGCTGTACGGACTCTGGCTCGACTCGTCGTCGAAGAACACCGTCTTCTACAATCCTGCCGTCTTCAAGGCGGCCGGTATTACGTCGACGCCAACGACCTTTGAGCAGATGCTCACCGACGCGTCGACGATTGCGGAGGCGGGTTACACGCCAATCTCGTTCTGCAGTGGAACATCCGGCGCAGGCTGGTCGGCAACGGACCTTTTCCAAAATCTCTTCGTGAAGCTCAATGGGGCGGTTGCGTACAACGACCTCGTCAGTGGGAAGTTGAGCTGGACAAGTCCTGAAGTAACTGCGACTTTTGCCAACTACTCGTCGCTGCTGGGCGCGAACGGCGCCAACGTGGGTGGTATCAGCAACGCGCTCGGCACAGATCAGTTGTGGCCCACGTGCGTGAACGATGTGTTTCCCACGTCGGGCTCGCCAACGGCCGCCATGGTGATTGAGGCCTCGTTTGTCGAGCAGACCCTTCCGTCGAACTACACGCCGTCCGACGACTCGTCGTGCACCTTGACTCAGACGAACCCGTGCTACGACTACTTCCCGTTCCCCGCTCCAGCGGGGAGCAAGTACGTCAACAACGACCAGTCGTCTGGTGATGTGGCTATGTTGATGAAGTCGACCAAGGCATCTCGTGCGCTGATGCAGTACCTGGGATCGAAGCAGTTCGCCACGGCGTGGGAAGAGGCACCGGGGGGAACGATTACGCCGAACCTGGCTGTGCCCGCTAGCGCCCTGAAGAATCCTGTGACCGCGAGCATCGTGAAGAACCTGAACAGCGCGACGGCAACCGTGTTCAGCATGGACGACGAGTACGGCGGGACGCTGGAGCCCGAGATGTGGTCGAACATGCTTGCCTGGATCGGGGGCACCGATACGACGGCTCAGTTCCAGTCGACCATGCAGAGCGAAACCAAGGCGTACTTGGCCGCCAACGGGTAGTTTGACGTAGCGTCATCGGCGTGCGTGTAGCTCAGCGAGTTGCACGCACGCCGATCGGCACTCGATGGCCGTTGCCATCGAGTGCAACCGCATATTCGTGACTGGTGGGGGCCGTGAGCGCGAGCGCAATCAACGCAACGAGACGAGTGGGCTCGCACCGCTCGTGGATTCGCCAGCACGCCGTGTCGCTGGCGTTCCTCGCGCCCGCGGCGATTTGGCTGCTGTTTATCGTCGTCTACCCAACGATCGACACCATCCGCTTAAGCCTCTTTAACGAGTCGGCCACCAAGTTTCTCGGGCTGACTAACTACAAGACCGTCTTTTCAACGGACACCATCCTTACGGCCTTTCGCAACAACGTCATTTGGGTGCTCATCTTCCCGTTTTTCGTCACCACGATTGGCCTCATCTTTGCCGTACTCACGGAGCGAATTCGCTGGGCCACCGCGTTTAAGGCGCTGGTTGTGATGCCGATCGTGTTCAGTACGACGGCGTCGGCTCTCGTGTGGGCGACAATCTTCGACAACAGTCCCCAGATCGGAGCCGTGAACGCGGCTGCGCTCACGGTGAGCGACTGGTTCAATCCGCCTGGCGCGTATCCCGTGAGCACAACAGCCGGACAAACGGTGTCCGACCTCGTGGGGAGCAACTCACGGGTCGTAAAGAACAGCAGCATCATTAGCACCTCGTCGGCCCGAGCGGGCGGGACCATCGATATCGGTCTGCGCGACGTCAGTCCCGCGACACTGACGCTGCTGAAGGCTCAAAAAGCCGTTAAGCCCCACCCGATGTCGGGTGACATCACGGGGGTCGTGTGGCGCGCGTTCTCACCGAGTGCTCCGACCGATGACAAGGACATTCTGCCCGGTGAGTTGGGCCTGCCCCTCTTGCACCTCGCTCTGGTCAACTCTCAAGGCTCGACGGTCGCGACGACCACCACTACGACCAGTGGCCAGTACAAATTCTCCAACGTCGGTTCGGGCGCCTACTTTGTCGAGCTCACGTCCAACAACTTCAGTTCGGGATTTACGGGCATCTCGTGGCTCGGCGGCAGTTCTCTTACGCCGGTCTCGGGCCTGAACCAAACGGCTCAGGCACTCCTCTCGGTCCCGCTCGCCGACATCGCCATGATCATCACGTACCTGTGGATTTGGGCGGGGTTCGCGATGGTGCTGATCGGCGCCGGGCTTGCGTCACTGAACCGTGAAGTTCTCGAGGCGGCCCGCATTGACGGAGCCAAGGAGTGGCAAGTCTTTCGCCGGGTGACCGTGCCGATGTTGTCCCCGGTTCTGGCCGTGGTTTTCGTCACCATGATCATCAATGTGCTCAAAGTCTTCGACATCGTCTTGAATATGGCGTCGGGTTCCTCGGTGAACGCCACGCCCACTCTGGCGGTGGAGATCTATAACGACGGCTTCACCGGTGGGGTTCACTCGGGGGTGTCGAGTGCCATCGCGGTGGTGCTCTTCTTACTGGTCCTGCCCGCGATGATCATGAACCTCAAGCGGATTAAGGGGGTCTGATGGCCAACATCGTGGAGTCGGTTGACCTCACCCCGCGCCGTCGCGGACTGGCGCGGCGACTGGGTACTCGAGGACCAGCCAACATCGTCCTCGGGGTCATTGCCATCGTGTGGTTGGTGCCCACAGTGTCGCTGCTCGTGATCTCGCTGCGCCCCGAAGCGGACTTCGGGGTGAGTGGTTGGTGGAAGGCGCTGCTGAGTCCGGCCAGCCTCACCTTTTCGAACTATCGGGTCCTCTTCGACCAGGGGTTTGTGCCGGGTGGCCTGCTCGACTCGCTGATGACGTCGTTGGAAATCACGATTCCCGCGACCTTGTTGGTGACGTTCCTGGCGTGTTTCGCTGGACACAGCTTGGTCTTTGGCAGGTGGCGTGGGCGTGACGTTGTGTTTTTGGCCGTCGTTGGTCTCATGGTGGTCCCCGTGCAGGTCGCCCTTATCCCGGTGGTGCAGTTCTACCGCGAGCTGGGGAACCTTTTCGGCCTCAATCCCTACGGCACGATTCCCGGCGTGGTGATCTTTCACGTGGCCTTCGGCCTGCCCTTCGGGATCTTTCTCATGCGCAACTTCATGAGCGGCATCCCCAAGGACTTGCTGGAAGCAGCTCGCATGGAGGGCGCGGGGGAGTGGAAGGTCTTCTATCGCATCGTGCTACCGCTCGCCTTGCCGGCCCTGGCGTCGCTGGCGATCTTTCAGTTCATCTGGGTATGGAACGATCTGCTCGTAGCTCTCGTGTTCCTGGGCGGAAACCTCCACACCCCGCTTACTGTGTTTCTCTACGACCAAAATCACGAACTTCAGGCGAACTACTGGATCATATCGACCGGCGCCATCGTCTCGGTGGTGGTACCACTCATTGTCTTCTTCTCGTTTCAGCGTTACTTCGTCCGGGGCGTCCTGGCGGGCGCCGTTAAATAGAAAGTTGTCATGGCCAGCGTCACTCTGAGAAATCTCACCAAGCAGTACACCGGCAACAACGCTCCGTCCCTGCACGCACTCAACCTCGAGATCACCGATGGCGAGTTTGTGTGCCTCGTCGGCCCTTCGGGCTGCGGCAAGACCACCGCACTTCGCATGATCGCGGGGCTCGAAGACGTCACCAGTGGCGAAATCGAAATCGGTGATCGGGTGGTCAACGACCTGCCGTCCAGAGACCGCGACATCGCCTTGGTCTTTCAGAGTTACGCGCTGTATCCGCACCTCACGGTGGCCGACAACATGAGTTTTGGCCTGAAGCTGCGTAAGGTGCCCAAGGCCGAGATCGAACAAGCGGTCCAGAGTGCGGCCAAGATTCTGGACTTGGTGCCCCTGCTGGCCCGCAAGCCGGCCCAGCTCTCGGGCGGCCAGCGCCAACGTGTGGCCCTCGGGCGCGCCTTGGTGCGCGACCCGGCAGTGTTCTTGATGGACGAGCCACTCTCCAACCTCGATGCGAAGCTTCGTGTGCAGACCCGGGCTGAGATCGCCCAACTGCACCATCGACTCCAGGCCACCATGTTGTACGTGACTCACGACCAGGTTGAAGCGATGACCATGGCCGACCGCATCGCGGTCATGAACCTCGGTGTTTTGGAGCAGTATGGATCGCCACGAGAGCTCTATAACTTTCCGAACAATCTCTTTGTCGCCGGGTTCATTGGTTCTCCCTCAATGAACTTCGTGACCATGCGACTCAACCGAGACGCGGAACGCATCTTTCTTGCCGGGGTGAGCGCCGACTCCAAGATCAAAGTCACTTTGACCGACGAGCAGTCAAGCGTTCTAGACAAGAGTGGGGCGAGCGAAGTGGTGGTGGGCGTGCGACCAGAACACCTGAAGGAGGGTTCGCTCGACGGCGCCGGATTCAGCGCGGTGGCCCAAGTGCAAGTCATCGAGTTCCTGGGCAACGATGAGCACATTCATGTGACGAGTGACGACATGGAACTCGTGGCGATCTTGAACGCGCACTCGAGCGTCGCTCGGGGCGATTCGATTACCTTGAGTGCTCCTCCCGACAGGGTCCACTTCTTTGATCCGACGTCGGGTCTCCGGCTGAACCAGTCGGCGTAACTCGCTTCGAGCTCGTCGAACCTCTCGTCACTAATCGGCGGCGGATCGTACGACGTTAGAGTTTGCTGTGATGGTCTCAGAGGCGCTGCCCCGCTCGTCACCATCGAGACAAGGGGTATCTGCTGATCGAGTGGGTGAGTTTCTCGACCGTGTCGAGTCCCTTAGTCTCGACCTCCATTCTCTCATGATCGTCAAGAACGGCTACGTGGTGGCCGAGGGCTGGTGGCCTCCCTACCGATCCGAGGTTCCCCAACTCACGTACTCGCTCTCCAAGAGCGTCACCTCGACCGCGATCGGGATTGCCCAGTCGGAGGGTCTGTTGTCGATTGACGACTCGGTTGTCTCCTTCTTTGGGGAGAAGGCGAAGAAGAGCCACTCCACGTATCTCTCGCAGTTGAAGGTTCGCCACCTGCTCGCAATGTCCAGCGGACACCTGCACGACACGTGGCCCGAGATATCCGCGGGTGACTCTGACTTCGTCACTCACTTTCTGGCCATCGAGCCGGATCGGGCGCCCGGAACGACCTTTTGTTATAACCAGGGCTGCACGTACACCTTGTCCGCGCTCATCTCGCGACTGACCGGCTCGACCCTCTGGGAGTACCTACGACCTCGGCTCTTTGACCCCTTGGGAGTGACCAATCTCGAGTGGCTGACATCGCGCGAGGGAATCACCCTTGGTTTCACGGGACTTCACTTAGAGACCGAGTCCATCGCCAAGTTTGGCCTGGTGCAGCTTCACCTTGGCGAATGGCAGGGCCGTCAGGTGGTACCAGCCGACTACCTGGCTCAGGCGCACGAGAAGCAGGTTGCCAATGTCGGCTCGTCACGAGAACCCGACTGGCAGCAGGGTTATGGTTTCCAATTTTGGGTGTGCCGGCACGGCGCGTATCGCGCCGACGGCGCGATGGGTCAGCTGTGCGTCGTCATACCCGAACATGATGCCGTTGTTGTGTGCACCGCGGGTACGCCCGAGGGAGAGATGCAAAGTGAACTGGATGCGATATGGGACTGCCTCCTTCCTGGGTTGTCGGTTCCGAGTGAGCCCGACGCGCTCGCCGATAAGAGGCTGGCCCAAAGACTCGATCACCTCGCCAGTCCCAGTCTTGAGATTGACCCGAACGTCGGCCCGTCGAACGTGGTGTTCACTCGCTCGTCGGCGGGAGCACCTCTGACCGAACACATCACACGCCTTCGGGTCCATCGATCAGGCTCTCAGTCTTCGCTCAGCATTCGCGCGTTCGGCCGTGAACACTCTTTTCAGCTGATTGACGGCGACTGGTGCCCAGGCACCCTTCCTGGACTTCACACGCCCTTCGTCGACGTCAGCGTGCGTGGGGGATGGGCTTCATTCGACCGTTACGTGCTCGACGTCGTCTGGCCCGCGTCGCCGCATCGTCTGGAGCTTCGAGGCGTCCTGGGCACGACGCCCACCTTTGAGGCGACCTGGGCCACGCCTCCGCTTCGTGGCCTTGACAGCTATTAGCGATCGAGTGAGGATGAGCCAGGAGCGATGTACTCTTCTGTTGAGACGCGGACGGTCGGCTGCAAAGAGGGGAGATCATGAGCGGCGTACGAGTACTGGTGGGAACGCGAAAGGGGGCGTTCGTGCTTCGCGCGGACGGCACCCGTAAGAACTGGGACGTCGAGGGCCCGTTCTTTGGCGGGTGGGAGATATTCCACATCAAGGGTTCCCCGGTTGATCCCAATCGCATCTTCGCCTCGCAGTCCACGAGTTGGTTCGGACAACTCATTCAGCGATCCGACGACGGGGGTCGTACCTGGAATCCGGTGGGAAACCAGTTTGTCTACGACGGGGTGCCCGGTACCCACCAGTGGTACGACGGGACGCCCCATCCCTGGGAGTTCGCCCGGGTCTGGCACCTCGAGCCCTCGTTGAGCGACCCGGACACCGTGCTCGCGGGTGTCGAAGACGCGGCCCTGTTTCGCTCGAGCGACGGCGGTGCGACCTGGAGTGAGCTCTCGGGCCTGCGTGGACACGACACCGGGTCGGCCTGGCAGCCCGGGGCGGGTGGGATGTGCCTGCACACCATCATCGTGAGTCCGTTGGATCCGCGTCGCATCTTCGTCGCCATCTCCTCAGCGGGTGCGTTTCGCAGTGACGACGACGGCGCCACGTGGCGCCCGATCAACCACGGGCTGCACTCCGAGGGACTGCCCGACGAAGACGCCGAGGTCGGTCACTGCGTGCACCGCCTCGCGTTGCACCCGTCGAATCCAGACGTGATCTACATGCAGAAGCACTGGGACGTGATGCGAAGCGACGACGCGGGAGACTCGTGGAGCGAAGTGAGTGGCAACTTGCCCTCGGACTTCGGTTTCGCCATCGACGTGCACGCCCACGAACCAGAGACGGTCTACGTCGTGCCTATCACGAGCGACTCCGAGCACTTTCCCCCGGAGGGCAAACTGCGCGTGTACCGCAGCCGAACCGGCGGCAACGAGTGGGAACCCCTCACCAAGGGACTGCCGCAAGAAAATTGCTACGTCGACGTTCTGCGCGACGCGATGGCGGTCGACACCCTCGAGGACTGTGGTGTGTACTTCGGCACCACGGGTGGACAGGTCTACGCGTCCGCCAACGCCGGTGACTCGTGGGAACCGATCGTTCGCGACCTACCGGCGGTGCTGTCCGTCGAAGTCCAAACCTTGGCATGATTCGAGTCGTCCTGCCGGCTCACCTCAGGAATATTGCGAACGTGTCGGGCGAGGTAGAAGTGGAGGTCGCGGGCACCCCTTCGCCAGCGAGTGTGATTGACGCGCTCGAGGGTCGCTTTCCCGCTCTCCTGGGCACGATTCGTGATCCCGCGACTCAACAGCGCCGCAAGTTCGTCCGGTTCTACGCGTGCGAGAAGGACCTCTCGTTGGAGCCGATCGACGTGGAGTTGCCAGAGGACGTGCAGCGAGGCAGGGAGCCCTTCTTTGTGGTGGGCGCGATGGCGGGGGGTTGAGCGAACAGGCGCATCAGGACCTACGCTCGTCGCCGTGGACCTCTACGCCAAAGTTCTGATCGTGTCGGACTCGGTTGATCGAGGTGAGCGCGAGGATCTCGCGGGCCCACTTCTCACGGCACGACTCGAAGAGGTGGGATTTGCGGTCTCCGACTACCGAGTGGTTCCCGATGGCGAGGAGTCCGTCGAGACCTGCCTACGCGTAATGAGCGCCGGGTTCGCTGGGCTCCTCGTGACCTCGGGCGGGACCGGGTTTTCGCCGCGCGATCTGACCCCCGAGGGAACTGCCCGGGTCATCGAGCGCGACGCGCCCGGACTGAGCGAGGCGATGCGCCTTGTTAGCCCGCTCGGGCGGCTATCGCGCGGCCGAGCGGGCACCGTTGGTCAGTGCTTGATTCTGAACTGCCCGGGATCGCCGCGCGGGGCGTTGGAGTGTCTCGACGCCGTACTCGACGTCGTGGCCCACGCACTTGAGTTGCTCACTGACACGTCATCGCCTCACCCGCGCGCAACGAGGGACGGTGGCGCAACCTCGGCGCCGTGATCACCGTGGTGGGCACGCGAGTTCCGAATCTATACGGTGCTGGGTCCGGCCGGGCGGTTCGTAGTGTCTCCGGGAAGCGAGGGCGAGGAGAGCCCCGACTCATCGGTCCCCAGAAGTCGACGACTCTGCAGTTTGTACAAGAGAAGAAAAGACGGACCGACCAACACCACGGCGACGACGAAGACCGCAAAGAGAGCATCCAGCGTCGACTGAGGAGCACCGCCGGTGCTGAGGGTTACGGAGGTACCAGGCAGCAAGACGGGATACTGGGCGACGCCCCACGCCCAGATGACCGCGCCAACACCCAGCGCGGCGACCGAGCGCGCCCCCAGGTGTCGCATCGTGCGCTCGCTCAAAAGAGCGATGGTGACTACCCCGCATAGGGCGGCAATGATCACCAACGGCAGGGCGCGGCCAGTGAGCCGGTCGTAGAGCAGTCGGTTCGAACCGTGAAGTTCGCCGAGCAGCGCCAGGGACAGCAGTCCCGCCACGACGGAGGCGAGTTGGGCTCGACGGGCAAAGTAGCGTCGTAACCTCTTGTCACCTCGGCGTGCCGCTTCGCTCGTTAAGTAGACCGCCGCGAGGTAGGCGCAGGCGGCGACGAATAGAAAGCCGATCAGTAGTGACGTCGGGTTCGACCATGCGGACTGATTCGCGCGGGTGGCGTGAGCCGCGACGCTTCCGGTGGCGATGGCACCGATCACGGTGCCCATGAAAAACGGAGTGACCAGTGACGACAGCGCGAACGTGGCCCCCGCCACTCGCAAGAGTCGAAGGTCGGTGATCTCTTTGCGGAACGCAAAGCCAGTGCCACGCAGCACGATTCCCGCCACGGCCAACCACAGGGGCACCGCCGCAGCGGTCATGACCGACGTGAACGCACGAGGAAACGCAGTCCAAAAGATGACGAGATCGAAGACGAGCCAGACGTGGTTGGACTCCCACACCGGCGTGATCGATTCGTCGATGAGACGGCGCGGTTCCCAGCCGCGACTCGCGCCGCCCGCGAGGAGGTCCCACAGTCCGCCCCCGAAGTCGGCACCTCCGAAAATGGCGTAGAGCGCGATCCCGACCAACAAGATGGCGCCAATGGCCGCTGGCATCACACCCCCGCTCCCACGTCGTCACGGCCCGGCGGCGTCGGACCATAGGGCACCGACACCTCTTCAAGGTCGTGGTCGCGCCACCGACGAGTCAACTGACGCACGATGAGTACGGTGGTCAGACCGAGAACTGCGTACAGGGCGACGATGATCCCGAGAGTGGCGACTACTCCGCCATTGGTCGTAGCGGCCGCGGCCGTGGTCTGCAAGTGGTACACCACCCAGGGTTGACGGCCCACTTCGGTCACGATCCACCCGCACTCCATAGCAATGATGGCGGCCACCCCGCTTATGGCGCCGGCCATCCAAAACGGCCGCTGGGGGGGAAGCCGACGACGCCGCAGCCACTCCCATCCTGCCCACACGCCGACGAGCAGCAAGAAGGTCCCCAGGCCGACCATCGCGTCGAAGCTCAGATGAATAAGCCAGATGACCGGTGGCCGGTCGGCGCGCGGGACGCTGTCTAAGCCAATCACCCTTGTACTGGGCCGAAAGCCGACCAGCAACGAGTCCATGTCTGGGATCCTCAGTCCCGCATAGACGTGGCCGGCGACGTCGACCCCGCCCAGCCACTCGGCCACGTTGCGCGAGGTGTGAACGACGTATTCCATCGCCGCGAACTTGACCGGTTGGTCATGGGCAATCGCTCGGGCCGCCGTGTCACCCACGAAGATCTGAATTGGCGTCAAAATGGCCGCCGGAACGAATCCGAGAGAAAAGCCGGTGTAGTGGTACCGGTCGCGTCGGCCGCGCAGGATGCCCACGGCGTAGACGCTGGCCACGAAGAATCCCGCGACCAGATAGGCCGCGAGGATCATGTGGGGCATCTCATAGGAAGCGGCGTGGTTGAAGTACACGCGCCACGGATCGATGGAGACGATGCGTCCGTCTTTTTGAACGAAGCCACCCGGCTGATTCATCCACGCGTTAACAGCGACCACCGACATGGCACCGAAGACACCGCTGATCGCGATGGGAACGCCACTCCAAAAATGAGCCCAGCCCGACAGGCGCCGCCACCCGAAGAGGTAGATAGCTGCGAAGATGGCCTCGAGAAAGAAAAAGACCCCCTCGAGAGCAAAGGGAAAGCCGAGTACGGCGCCGTACCTTCGCATTAATCCGGGCCACAGCAAGCCCATCTCAAAGGACAGTACGGTGCCGGTGACCGCTCCCACGGCGATCAGCACCGCCATCACCTGTGACCAGCGCCTGGCGAGCCGCAGAGCTGATTCGTTGTTGCGACGCAATCCGACGTATTCGGCCAGTAAGACGAACGCGGGCAGCGCGATGCCAAAGCAAGCCAAGATGATGTGGAACCCCAACGTGGTCGCCATCTGAGCCCGCGCTGGCAGAACTTCGGCGTGAACCCGCGCCGCAGCGATCAGGTTCATCACAACGATTTCCCCCGCTCACGGGTGTGATTGACGACCGAGCCCGGAGACGGCACTCTCGTCAAACCCGGAGACTGCGCCGAGACCGGCGTGAGGTAGACGTAGTGGATTTTGGGCCAGCGCTTTCGCAGGTCGTCCTCGGCGCGAATGATCGACTGCTCGGCAACCGACAGATCAACGTCGGAAGAAAAGATGATGGCCCCATCAACGATCAAGCTCTCGGTGCCGACCACGATGGCAAACAAGTCCGGAACATCGATGACTCCCGGTTCTGAGGCGACGATAGAACGCATCTCACTCAAGGTCGCCGGAGTCACGCCGCGACCGCCGATGAGATCTCGGTTGACCCCGACGAGGAACACGGACGCCGTAAAGAGCAAGACGCCGATGAGCCCGCAGGCGATCGTGTCGGGGGTGGCCGTACCTAACGCCTGGCTGGCCGCGAGTCCGCCCGCGGCGAGACACGCGCCAATCACCGCGCACGATCCCGCGACGACGACAGTGACCATCGCCGGGTCCGTACTCCGGCGAAGGTAGGCCCACGAAGAGAGGTGCCGGTCGGCTCTTTGTCGACGTAGGGGCCCAAGTCCGATAACCAATGCGTACACATCGAGCACTGTTGTTGCCGCGAGCACCGCATACGCGAGTGCGAACTCATGCAGGGCCTCGGGATGCACCGCAGCTTGGACGGCTTGGTCGAGCGCGACCCCACCGCCACCCAAGAAGAGCCCGAGCGCAGCAAACAGAGACCAAAAGAAGCGTTCTCGTCCGTGGCCCAGCGGGTGGCGCTCGTCGGGCCCGCGGGCGCTACTGCGAACGCCGACGAGCAGGAACACGACGACTGCCACCTCGGCTACGTTCACGGCGGTCTGGGCGCGAAGACCCGTTGACTTCGTGAGCCAGGCGGCGACTCCGAGGCCCGCGACTTCAATGCAGTTCACAACCAATGCTGTGGTGACACCTCGATCAGTCGCGGAATGTTCGACGGCCGGGGACACTTCAGTCATCCAGCGCGTCGTTTCCTAGTCGCTCGGATCCGGCGTACACGACCATCGACGGACCTCGTAAGAACCCGACGAGGGTCATGCCAGACTCTTTAGCGAGGTCGATCGCGAGAGACGAGGGCGCCGACACGGCGCACAGCACCGGGATTCCCGCCATATGCGCCTTTTGGACTAACTCGAACGACGCGCGACCCGAGACCATCAAAATGACACCGCGTAACGGAAGTAGCGCCTCGCGCAGTGCCCATCCCACGACCTTGTCCACCGCGTTGTGGCGGCCGACGTCTTCTCGCAGGGCGAGTAAATCTCCGCTCTCGCCCTCAAACAGCGCCGCCGCGTGGAGTCCTCCAGTTTTTTCGAACACCTCCTGAGCCGCGCGCAGCTTGGCCGGAAGCTCGACTACAACCGACGAATCGAGACGCAGCGGATCGTCTCGAATCTCAAAGGACGATCGAGTCCGCACGGCGTCAATCGATGCTTTGCCGCAGAGTCCACAGGAACTGGTCGTGAAAAATGCACGTGCGGCGCTCTCGTGGGGCGCCGCGACGTCGCGGGCGAGGGTGACGTCAATCACGTTGTACTCGTTGACTTGGGATCCCGAATCTGAGCAGTACCGCATGGCGGCAACGTTCTCGGTGCGGGCGACGACGCCCTCACTCACGAGAAAACCGCACGCCAGGTCAAAGTCGGCTCCTGGTGTCCTCATGGTCACCGCGAGTGATCGACCGCCAACTCGTATCTCGAGTGGCTCTTCTCCGGCAACCGTGTCGCGGCCGCGACGAGCCGGCTCACCGAGGGTCACTCGAAGGACGTCTCGCTCTGGCGCGATGCGACTCACGCGACGCTCCAACAGGTGTCTGAGCGGGGCACGTTCACTCACTCAGTCCTTGGTCAGTCGTGGCGAGGTGATCGGCGAGTGAGCGGGCAACTGCCAATGCCTCGCTCGGGCTAAGTCCCGCGCGCGCCGCGACCCAACAGGTCAACGGCGCGGCAGTTCTCTCCGAGGAGTGCGCGGCCACGCCAGCGAGCGCCAGAATAGTCTCGCACTCCACCTCATCGAGGGGGTGGCCGCCGGAGGCCCCCGCGAACTCCTGTAGCCACGTCCTCACATCGCTCATTGATGGCCCCTACTCACTCGTCGCTCCGCAACGCCGCGCTCGCGTCTGCGCCCGCAATCCACGCGCATGGCGGTGTCCGCCGAAGGCCCCATGCACACAAAACGGGTCGTGTTCGCACTGATCGTCCTAGCCTCTCGTCCATGGGCGAGTGCAAAGGGACAGAGCCGACGGCGTTTGAGGGTGCCGTACTCACCGGCGGGCTCAGCCGACGGATGGGACGCGACAAAGCGCTGTTGCCGGTGCGGGAGGTCCCCATGGCCGTGCGGGTCGCCCGCTCACTGTACGAGGCCGGGGCCACGGAGGTCTTTGCGGTTGGCGGAGACCCGGTATCGCTTCGTGCCCTAGGACTTCGGTACGTGGCCGACGAGTTCCCCCACGAGGGTCCCTTAGGGGGAATTATCTCGGCTCTGCGGGCGGGCTCGGGGGCTGCGGTGGTGGTGTGCGCCTGTGACATGCCCTGGATCAGGCCCGAGCACGTGGTGCGCCTCGTCCTCGAACTGGGAAGGAATGACGCGGTTCTGAGTGCCGACAACGGCCAACTCCAACCCTTGCACGCCGTGTGGAGCCACACGGCGCTCGAGAAGCTGGAGCGGGCCTTTCGTCGTGGCGAACGATCGCCCCAACGAGCCGTTGGCGACCTCCGATTCAAGATTGTTGACCTCGGCGGCGGCTCGTGGTCGTCTGATGTGGACACTCCCGAAGAGGTCGCATCCATTGATCCACCGCAGAACTGAAAGAGCGAGCGCGGACCAGTCATGTACGGGTCGAGCGCCCTTCTACGTTGCTCGAGTGGCCGACACACTGGGACTGATCTCGACCAGCATGTGCTTCATCAGTGGCTGGTCACTTTGAGGACTGTAATCTCCGATAGGGCACAACACATTGAGCTCGGGCATGTAGCCCGCGGCTGAGCCGGGGGGAATGTTGTAGGCGACCACCCGGTATCCATACACGCTGCGTCGCGTCCCGTCTTTCGCGATGCTCGTGATGTCCACGAGGTCAAATTCCTTGAGGCCGCGCTCGTCCATGTCGTGACGACTCATGAGGACCAGCGTGCGGAGATTTTTCACGCCTCGGTAGCGATCATCGTTGGAGTAGATGGTGGTATTCCACTGATCGTGCGAGCGCATCGTGCCCAGTGTCAAGCGACCTTGGGCGGGGACAGCGTTGGGCAGGGGAGCAGCCGTGAACTCAGCCCGGTTGGAGTCTGTTGTAAAAGTCCGTTCGCGGGCCGGCTGGGAGATCCGGAACCCGTGGGGCAGGCGAGCTCGCTCGTTGTAGTTCTCGAAACCGTCGAGGACTTTCTCCATGGTGTCGCGAATGAGGTCGTAGTTGTCGGTGTAACTCTCCCACGGCGTCGCACTCGAGGGGAGCGTTGCTCGAGCCATGCCCGCGACGATGGCCGGCTCGGACTTGAGGTGAGGCGACGCTGGGGATTTCATTCCACGTGAGATGTGCACCATGCTCATCGAGTCTTCGACGGTCGTTCCTTGAAGTCCGCTGCGCTGATGATCCTTCTCCGTGCGCCCCAGGCACGGCAGGATTAACGCTTCTCGTCCGTGCACTAAATGGCTCCTGTTCAGTTTCGTGCTGACGTGGACCGTGAGTTCGCAGTTGCGCAGAGCGGCAAAGGTGTAGTTCGTGTCGGGGGCCGCCAGGGCGAAGTTCCCCCCCATTCCGACGAACACCTTGACCTGGCCAGCGTGCATCGCTTCAATGGTGCTCACCGTGTTCAGGCCAAACTCCCGAGGCGGCTCGAAACCGCACACGTCGCCCAGGCGCGTGAGGAAGGCTTCGCTCGGCCGGTGGGTAATTCCGCACGTCCGATTTCCTTGGACGTTGCTGTGGCCGCGAATCGGACACGGACCAGCTCCTTTGCGACCGAGGTTGCCGCGCAAGAGCAGGAGACTGATGATCTCGCGCACGGTGTCCACCCCATGCTCCTGCTGGGTAATACCGAGGCACCAGCTGATAATCGTCGATTCGGCGTCCATGTACACCCCTGCGAGGTTTCGGATAGCCGTCTCGTCGACCCCAGACTGTCGTTCGAGTTCCTTCCAGTCGGTCGATTCGCACAGCTCACGGTACTGCTCGAAACCTGAGGTGTAGCGAGAGATGAACTCGGCGTCGATGGCCTGGGGGTCGGTCCGGGCCCGTTCGAGCACCGCCTTGGAGACGCCTCGTAGCAGCGCGAGGTCACCGGCGATGCGGGGCTGAACGTTGAGGGTACCCGTCTTAGTTGCCTTGCGCGTAGCCATCGTGAGGAGTTCGTGGGGCACGATCGTTTCGCGCGATGCGGCTTCAATGAGGGGATTGATGTGCACGATTTGAGCGCCTCGGCGGTACGCCTCGGCGAGTGACGTGAGCATGCGCGGGGCGTTCGAGCCCGCGTTGACCCCAATCACAAAGATGGCGTCCGCGTGTTCCCAGTCGCGTATGTCCACGGTGCCCTTACCGGTACCCAGCGCCGCCGTCAGCGCTCGGCCACTGGCTTCGTGGCACATATTGGAGCAGTCGGGAAGATTGTTGGTGCCGAACTCGCGCACCCACAACTGGTAGAGGAAGGTGGCCTCGTTGCCGAGTCGTCCCGAGGTGTAAAACGAGGCCTCGTGGGGACTGGCCAGAGCGCGTAGCCGCGAGCCCACGAGCGCGAAAGCATCGGACCAGGTAATGGGAACGTAGTGGTCGCTCGCCGCGTCATAGACCATCGGCTCGGTCAGGCGACCCTGATCCTCCAGATCGAAGTCACTCCAACCGCAAAGATCCGTGACAGTGTGACGGGCAAAGAAGTTCCGGTCCACGCGTCGTGGCGTCATCTCCCACGTGGCGTGCTTGATTCCATTTTCGCAGATGTCCAGGTGCAGACCGTTCGGGTCGTCCGGCCAGGCACATCCCGGACAGTCGAAGCCGCCATCCTCGTGATTCATCGTGAAGGTGACCCGAGTCCCCTCCACGGGATCGCGGTTGCGGATCAGCACGTGGGCCACGGAGCGCGCCGCGCCCCAGCCGGCGGTGGGGTGGACGTAGTCCTGTTGACTGAATGGCCGATGGTCGTGGCTCGGTCCGCGTCCGAGGGCGCCGAGCCCGGGCGCGCCGCCCAGCATCGCCGCTTCTTCGGTCCCGGCCTGCGATCTCTCGGATACTGAACGCTCCGACTCGTTGCCGGGTTGCTGATCGGCCATGGGCGCCTCCCAACGGCGTACCCAGAGTCCCGTCCTAAGTCATGGTTGCGCCTGTAGCGGGGATGGTACACCTGGATTTCAATTCGGGGCAAGGTCTCACTAGAGAATCACCTCATGGAAGTGGCGATCGCGTAGCCCACACGGTTGGCGTAACTGGCGATGGTCTCAGATCCGGTTCACTCGCGCTCACGTGGCCGGAAGTTGGGACTTCTGTCGTACGCTGGATCTGCTGCAGCCGTGCCTCGCCTTATCCGCCCGAGACCGGTGGCAGCACCGCCACTTCGTCGTCGCAAGCGATGGGTGACTTTGGCTCAGCGGGCTCGCCGTTCACCCAAATACGACTGACCTCGAGAACCTTTTGAAACGCCGGTCCGTAGCGTCGAACGGCCTCGTCCATCACGGCGTCGAGGGACTCACCCTCAATGATGTCCACGCTGGTGCCCGCCGCCTCACGGGCAGGACCCAAGAGAACCATTCGAGCCATCAGAGAGCGCTCAACAGGTCCGCCTCGAGCACCATCCCTCGCACGACGTCGCCCGCCTCGGCCCCGCCACCGTCGGGAAGGAAGATCAGAACGTTGGCCAAGGCGACCGCGTGGAGCAAGTGCGATCCGTGACGCGCCACACGTTCCACGTGAACCTCACCGTCGTCGTGAACGCGTGCGACCGCGTGAACGAGATGGAGGCGACCGTCGGGTTTCCGCGGCGCCGAGCAGTCGAGGATCATGTTGATGGTGAGCCGGTCCAGAACGCGGTGCCCTCCCAGGCGACGAAGGGCGGGACGCACGAACGTCTCAAATCCCACCAGGGTGGATACTGGGTTGCCCGCCAGTCCGAAGATGGGCACACCCGAATCCTTCGTGACGCCGAACGCGAACGGCTTGCCCGGTTTCATCGCGACCTGCATCGAGCGCGCCTGATCGCCACAGAGCTCGAAGAGAACCGACTTCACAAAATCGGCGTCGCCGACGCTCACCCCGCCCGTCGAGACGATCGCATCGCATGACGCTGCTCCCCGGGTCAAGGTCTCGTTGATGTCGGCGGGCGAGTCGCCCACGATTCCCAGGTCGATGGCGTCGAATCCCGATGCGCGTACTGAGGCGAGAAGCGAGGGTCGATTGGTGTCGCGAATCATGCCGGGGGCCAAAGAGTGCGTCGTGGATGCGAGTTCGTTGCCCGTCGACAACACGCCCACGACGGGCCGTGGGTGAACCGTCACGCTCGCGTATCCCTGACTCGCCAGCACGCCGAGCAAGGCGGGACCAAGTTCGTCGCCCTCCGAGACCAACACCTGGTGGAGAGAGACATCTTCGCCGACCCGGCGAACCGCCTCGCCGACGCTGACCTCCCGCTCGATGACGACTGTCGTACCGTCAGGGTCAAGGAGAGTCGCCTCACGCAAACAGACGCTGTCGGCTCCGGCGGGGATGGGAGCGCCGGTCATAATTCGCGCAGCCTCACCCTCGCCTACCATCACGGAGGGGTCGTCGCCGGCGAAGACTGCGCTGGTCACGCGCAGGCGCCGAGAGCCGCCCTTGGTATCAATAGCGCGCAGCGCAAACCCGTCCATCGAGGAGTTATCGAACCGGGGCGACGGCTCGCGAGCGCGAACCTCTTCGGCGCAGACGCAGCCCAGCGCGTCGGCGAGATCGAAGCGACGCGGATCCAGTGGTGTGAGGTGCTGGAGAACAATGCCCCGCGCGTCGTCGACGGAGATCACGGACGCGGAACGTCGGCCAGCGGCGAGGACTCCTCGCTCCACGCCGAGCCGCCCTCCCAAATCTCGCGCTTCCACATGGGAACGGTTTGCTTGAGGGTGTCGATGCAAAACCGCGCAGCGTCGAAAGCGTCGCTACGGTGAGGCGACGATACGGCGACGATGACTGTCGCCTCCGACAGTTCAACTCTGCCGATCCGGTGGTGGATCGCGATCGCTTCCACGGAGGTCCAACGCTCCCTCGCCGCCGTGACGATCTCGTTGAGGCGCCGCTCCGCGAAGGCCGGGCTCGTCTCGTACTCAAGAGCGAGCACGTCGCTGTGTGCGCGCGAATGGTCTCGCACCACCCCAGTGAAGGTGACCACCGCCCCGCAGTTGGCTCGCAGCGCCCAGGCGGAGAGTTCATCACTCGACAGTGGTTCGTTGGTTACCACGACCCACGTAGAAGCTGAGGTCGGGCCCATGGACGTCATTCTACGGTTGGCTCAGATGACCCCCCCGGGGGACATTTGTCGGGGCCGCACGTGGTTCGCCGGCGGACTCGCCCGCCGTGAGCGCACTCTCTCCTGTAACGCAAGTGCGTGCAATAGGACGAAGTAACCAAGCAGACACGCCAAATTAGGGGCGCTGTTACTGTAAATGCATATACGACAGGAGGCAGCATGCGTCGATTCGTGGCGATGGTGGCGACGGCACTGGTGGCGCTCAGCGCGCTGTCGATCTCGCTGAGCAGCGCGGGAGCGAGTCCCACCACGAGGGCCAAGGCATCCGGAACGGTCGACGTACTCTACGCCGGCTCATTTCTCGACATCATGGAACAACAGATCGATCCCGCCTTTCACAAGGCCACGGGCTACACCGTGAGTGGTTACTCCGCCGGTTCGACCGCTCTCGCCACCGAGATTGCGGGGGGCACCCAAGTGGGTGACGTCTTTATCAGTGCGTCGCCGGCGGTGAACGCAAGCCTCGAAGGGAGCGCGAACGGTAATTGGGTGTCAACGTATAAGGAGTTCGGCTACTCGCCACTCGTGCTCGGCTACAACCCGAAGTCGAAGTTCGCCAAGGACCTCACCACCAAGCCCTGGTACGAAGTGGTCGATCTCCCCGGATTCCTGCTCGGACGTACGGACCCCGCCACGGACCCTAAGGGAGTGCTCGCCGTCGATGCGCTGACGGGGGTCGCGCTCAGTTACGACCAGCCAAACCTTGCGCCTCTGGCGTCTTCGACGTCCAACATCTTTGAAGAGACCGCCCTGGTCGGTGAGCTCCAGGCGGGACAGCTGGACGCGGGATTCTTTTACGCCGTCGAGGCGGCGGCGGCGCACCTCAAGACGGTGCCGCTGGTGGGCACTCAACTCTCGGGTCAGTACACCGTGGCGATCCTCAACCGTGCGCCTCACGAAGCCGCGGCGAAGGCCTTTGTCAAGTTCCTCCTTGGTCCCGCGGGCCGCAAGATACTCATGGCCAACGGAGTGACGCCGATCGTGCCGGCACTATTCTTCCGCGCATCCGCAAACTCCGCCTCGACCACCACGACTACGACCACGACCACGCCGTGAGCCCAAGGAGGACTGTCAAGAGTCCTCTCACGTGGCTGGGGGGATTACTGGTCCTGTACCTCGGCTACCCGATCGCGGGCTTCGTGGTGCGACTGATCACGTCGCCCGAGCGCGGATTTCACGCACCCGGGCTCTTTTCGGCCTTGTGGGTCTCCGTCGCGGGAGCCACCATCGCGCTCGCGCTCGTGACGCTCTGTGGCGTGCCACTGGCCTACGTCCTTGCCCGCTCCAAGAGCCGTCTCGTCGCGATCGTGGGCGTACTCGTCCAGATTCCCTTGGCGCTGCCGCCTCTGATGAGCGGCATCCTGTTGGTCTACGTCATCGGTCCCTACACCTTTCTCGGTCGGCACTTCGGCGAACACCTCACCGACTCGATGGTTGGTGTGGTGATCGCGATGTCGTTTGTCTCGGCGCCCTTCTTGGTGGTGGCCGCTCGCGCCGCGTTCGCCGGTGTTGACCAAGGGACGCTGGACGTGGCGCGAACCCTGGGCTACTCAGACGTCTCGCGCTTCGTGCGCGTGGCGGTGCCCAGCGCTGGTCACGGCATTCGGGCGGGCATGCTGCTCACGTGGCTACGGGCCTTCGGCGAGTACGGAGCGGTCGTTATCCTCGCCTATAACCCTGCGTCGCTGCCGATCTACACCTATAACCAGTTCAGTGGCCGGGGACTACCGACGACCCTGGCCCCCACGGCCCTCGCTCTGGGCGTCGCAGTGGTGGTGGTGATGGTGAGCCGCGTGCGTGTTCGCGTGCCGTCGTCGCGCCCCGCGATCGTCTCGCGCCCTCACCGCCCGGCGCTAGTTGAGCCCCGGCCCGTGCGCTTTGACCTCGACCATCGCCTCGCCGAGTTCCACTTACGGGTGAGCTACGAGTCGGGCGTCAATCATCTCGGCGTGTTGGGACCTTCGGGCGCGGGCAAGTCCGCGCTGCTGCGGTGTCTCGCGGGTCTCTACGGATCCGGCCCGGGACCCGTGTGGTACGGCGAGCAACTCGTGAGCGACGTTCCTGTCGAGCGCCGCCAGGTGGGCTACGTTGCCCAAGGCTTTACCCTGTTTCCGTACCTCAACGTCTGGCGCCACCTGACCTTCGCTCGAGAGTCCAGTGCCGAGCTCGCCTCCTACTGGCTCGAGCACCTTCGACTCGATGGCCTGGAATCCCGGATGCCCTCGGAGCTCTCGGGGGGCCAACGCCAACGCGTGGGTCTCGCCCAGGTACTGTGCCGGTCGCCCCAGGTGCTCTTGCTCGACGAACCCTTCTCGGCGCTCGACGCACCGGTGCGAGGAGAACTTCGTCGCGAGTTGCGCCGCGTCCAACGAGAGACGGGCCTCGCCACGGTGCTGGTGACCCACGATCCCGAAGAGGCGGCCTTCCTGTCCGATGAGTTGTTGGTCATGGCCCGCGGGGAGCTCCTCCAGTACGGAACGAGCCGCTCGGTCTTCGCGCGACCAAACTCGCCCGAGGTCGCTCGACTCCTCGGCGTGGAGAACGTCCACACGGCGACGGTGGCGTCGTCCACCACGCTGGCTATCGGCGAGGCGCGTGTGGCCATAGCGCCCACCGCGCTCGCACCCGGCACTCACGTGCACTGGAGTGTGCGCCCGGAGTACGTGGAGGTGAACGCGTCGAGTTCGAACGCGCCAGGCGAGTTCGTGGGTCGAGTGATCGAGATCGCCGACACCGGTCTTGCCTACGAGCTCTTTGTCGAGTACGCGAGCGGCGTGGAGATCCGAGCCCGCACCACCCGCGCGCCCGACGTGCTCCCCGGGCAACGCTGTCGGGTGTCGTTTTCTGCGGAGTCGGTGTCGCTATGGCCAGTCACGCGAGCGACCTAGAACGCGTCGGGGATCTCCACGCTCACGCTGGTGGCTTTGATCACCGCGTCCACGACCACCCCGGGGGCCAGCCCCAACTCGTCGGCCGCTTCTCGGGTGATTACCGAGACCACGCGGTGGGGACCGGCTTGGATCTCGATCTGGGCGACCACCTTGTCCTTGAGCACTCTGGTCACGATGCCCACAAAGCGGTTGCGCGTCGATTGAGCTCGTGGGCTCCTCGGTGATGGTGAGTGACCTTCCGCAACGGCCGCGTTGGCGAGGTCCACGCCCTCGAAGTAGCGCTTGCCGTCCTCGCCGAGCGACGACTTAATTCGCCCGGCGTCCGCCCAGCGCCGAATTGTGTCGGCGCTGACGCCCAAAAGCTCCGCCGCTTGGGTGGCGCGATATTTCACCGCGGCCCCTCGCACCCATGCGTCGGTGAGGTCCAAGGGTCCATGGGCTAGCCGCCGATCATGGACATCGAGCGTGCGGGTCGAAGGAAGTCCGGCTCGTTGATGGCGTGTCCGGGAAACTTCTCCCAAACGGCCTGGCGCAATAACGTGGCGATCTGGGCGTCGGGTGCACCTCTGCGCATTAGTTCGCGCACCGAGAGTTCGTCATCGGAGAACAGGCAGTTGCGCAGCGCGCCGTCCGAGGTGAGTCGCAGGCGATTGCAGGTACCGCAGAATGGCTGGGTGACCGAAGAGATGAGGCCGATTTCGCCGCGCCCGTCGGCGAAACGGAACCGCTCGGCCGGTGCCGGTCCGCCGGGTCCCACGGCCTCGAGGGGCCAGACGCGCGACACCCGTTCGAAGACCTCGCGGCCCGAAACGAGCTGGGTCTTGTCCCACTGGCCCTGGGCATCCAGGGGCATGAACTCGATGAAGCGCACCACGCGGCCCGTGTCGCGCGCGAACGCCGCGAAGTCGAGGATCTCGTCGTCGTTGATCCCGCGCAAGATGACCACGTTCACCTTTAGGGGGGCGAGCCCCGCCGATTCGGCCGCGTCCATCGAGGCCAGCACCGTCGTTAAGTCGCCTCGACGGCGAATCGCGTCGAAACGATCGGCTCGCAGCGAGTCGCAACTGATATTGACGCGGCGCAGTCCCGCACTCGCCAGGCTCGCCGCGAGCGGGGCTAAGAGCATTCCGTTGGTCGTGAGAGACAGGTCGTCAAAGCCGATCGACGAGAGCCGCGCGACAAGTGAGACGAGGCCCTTTCGCACGAGCGGCTCGCCCCCGGTCAGTCGAAGGGCGGTGACTCCCAGCGACGCCGCGACCGCGGCGACTCGAACGATCTCGTCGAAGCTGAGCAGGGCGCTGCGGGGGAGGAAGGTCATACCCACCTCGGGCATGCAGTAGACGCAGCGAAGGTTGCACCGGTCAGTCACCGAGACTCGAAGGTCGTCGTGCACGCGACCGTACCGGTCAACGAGCGGTCCCGTGGTTGGCATGCTCGCCGACGAGACCCCGCCCCGGTCGCCCTCCACAGCCCGAGGGTGCGGGCGTAGCGACACCGAAACGGGTACGTGGGGCGTTGGGGTTATCGCGCCGCCCTCCTCGCGATGACGGTGGGAACTACTGGCGTGTTCCACGGTGGCCACTGGCGTCCATGCTAACGGCGGTCCTTTTCCTCGCCGCGAGGGCGACGTCGTCGACGTCGCGTCGGGGTCTCGACGAGTCGTCCCCAACTGCCTGACTTTCCACCCTCTTTCTTTAAGAGGGTCAGATCGTCCATGCGCGCCGTCGGATCTATCACGCGCAAAGAGTGGACGATGCTCAAAGCAGCGAATGCGCACGCGGTGAGCGCCTCCATCTCCACGCCGGTCGATTCGGTGGCGATCACGCTCGCCAGGACTTCGACACCACCTTCGCGTTCCGCGAGTTCGACGTTGATGTCACTGAGCTGAAGCGGGTGACACAAAGGAATGATCTCGGGCGTGCGCTTGGCGGCCAGGACGCCCGCCACCCGTGCGCTGTGTTCGACCTCGAGGCCGTCGTGGCGCCGCTCAATCAGGGCCAACTTGACGTTCGTCACGACCACGCACCGCGCCCAGGCCTTGCGAAGCGTGCGCCGCTTGCTCGAGACGTCGACCATGCGGAGTTTGCCGGCCCCGTCGACGTGGCTGAATGGGCTATCCACCCGCGCTCCGCGGGATCCAGCCTCGACTCCCCATCTCGACTCCTTGCGCCGACCTTCTTCCATGAAACCTAGTGAACATCCGACGCGCTTCGGCGCGCACGAACCTAGGGGGAGTCGATGGCACCCGAACTGTCGCGGTACTCCTCAAGCCACTTCGGCGCGTGGGCCTTGGCCCACTGCTCGCTCACCCATCCCTTGAAGATGGAGCGCAACGCGTCGCGGTGGGTGAGCGCCATCACGATGTGGCCAATGACCACGGCGAAGATGGCGAAGGCGAACGCGTCGTGGACGAACGTCGCGCCCTGGCGCAGCGAGACCGAGAAGAATCGGAACCACTGCAGCATCGAGCCCGTGACGAGCATCACCACGATCGCGGCCGCAATGAAGATGGCGTTGAGCTTTTGACCTGGATTGAACTTGTCCGCCTCTAGGGGCGTACGCCCCAGCGAGAAAAGCCACCGGATCTCCTGGTGGGTCCAGGCGTTGATGCGCTTCACGTCGCGTCGCATCGCTCGACCCCACGGTCCGAGCATCGAGACGATGATGGGGATCGGCAGGGCGAGTCCGCACCAGAGGTGGATCATCTCGATGACGTGGCGGGGAAAAACGACGCCGAAGAACGAACCGAAGTAGAGCGGAATGGCGGTGAACATCAGTGTGCCAAAGAGCGCAGAGTTGACCCAGTGGGCGGTGCGCTGCACGCGATCAAAGCGCAGCACGCGAGCGATGCGAGAGGTCGGCGCGTGGGTGAGCGTCATGGGTTCACGTGAGGTTCGGGTCAGGGTTGGTCGGGCCCGTCGTTCCGTCTAACCAGCCGTTGACGGGATAGCCGTTTAGTTCCCAGAAGCCTGGTTGCACTTGGTCCACCACCCGAATGGCCGAGAGCCACTTGAGTGACTTGTAGCCGAACATCGGGGCCACGTAGAGCCGCACCGGCCCGCCGTGCTCGGTCGTGACGGGCTCGCCGAGCATTGTGTACGCCACGATCACGTCGGGCAGGCGAGCTTGGTCGATGGTGAGGCTCTCGGTGTCGGCGCGGTCGTAGGACTCGAAGGTCAGTGCGACCGCCCCCGGGCGAAGGCCCACGACGTCCAAGATGTCCGAGAGAAGAACACCTTCCCAGTGCACGTCGGGGACGCGCCAACCCGTCACGCACTGGAAGGTCTTCGTGAACGAGGTTGACGGCATCGACTTCAGGTCATCCAGCGTGAATGTCTTGGGGCGCTGAACTAATCCGCTGACCTGCAGTCGATAGTCCTCGTCTCTGATCTTGGGGTACCGACCGGTGATCGAGTAGATCCGGAAGCGATCCCCAAAGGGCAACACGCCGCCCAGACCCGAGCCCACGGCGTTGCCCAGAAAGTTCTGGATGCTGGCGCCGAAGGCGACGCCGAGCGCCGCCAGACCCGTGACACCGAGAAAGACTCGACGTCCAACGGCGACCTGCTTAGGTTTTGACGTCGTCACGGGAACGACGATCCTTGGACGAGGGAGCGTGGGGCGCCCAGGCACGAGTCAAATGCGGTAACGCCGTTAGTGGCCATGGCTTCTCGCGATTCCTTCGCCGTGTACTTACGCGCTCAACTTCCCTGCGGTAATGGTCGTGCCCTTCAGCGTACCGGTCACTGTCACCAAGGCGCCGACCTTGATGTCCTTCGCGGTGCCCATTACCCAGTGGGTCATCGAGTCGTAGTGCACCACGTAGGCCTTCATGTCGACGGTCATCGTGAACGCCTCGGTCGTGCCCATCTTGGCGTCGAGCTTGGTGATCTTGCCGTGCCAGGTTTTGGTGGCTGTCGTGGCGTGGCTCGTGGTGGCCGCAGTGGCCGAAGAGGCGAGAATCCCGAGTCCCAGCCCGGTTGTTCCCAGAGCGAGGGCGGTTGAAACGGCGAGTTTGGCGATTGGCCTCTTCATGTGATTCCTCTCTGTGCCTCGCCGTGGGGCGAGGGATGGTCACGTCGGACGATCTCGTCCTGCCCTTCAGTCCTCCCACGGGCAATACCGTTACACCCCATTTCCATGCTTTTCAGACGCCGAGTCGATCGGCGAGAGGCCTGAACATTGGGTTTTGGCAGATTCGGACCTCCGCTGGCCGAGATACGGCACGCCGCGACGAAGCCGTGACGACCTTAAGGCTCCGGCCTTACGGCGCCGACTGCTCGTCGGGCAGGTCCATCTGCAGCACTGACATGCCCCGCAGGTCGAGCCATACCCGATTTCGGTTTTGCATCACCCGAAGGACGACGGCGTCGCACGACGAGCACCGCAAGATGACGCCGGGAGAGTTGACATAGGCGTCGAGTTCGCCCAGGGGGCGAACCGCGCTGCAGTTCGCGCACCTCGTGGCGGCGAGGGTCATCTCGGGAAAGAAGATCGAGGCCAGAATGCCTGCGGCGACGTTTCCATCCAGGGGCGCGGTGTCCATCTCAACCTCCATTCGTTGGACCGAAACGTTCGGTCTTCACGTTCCTCGGTGTGACGCCCAGCGCCACGAGTAGGTCAACCACGGCCTCGACGAACGGGGTCGGACCGCAGACGAAGCAGAGCAGATCGCCAGCCACGGGGCGCGTCAGCTCACTCAACAGCTCGTGGTCGACTCGACCGCGCCGTCCGGACCAAGCTGAAGACGACTCCCTGGTCAAGGTAATGACGACGTCTCGCTGGTCATTCGTCAGGCTGGGGAGCTCCTCGCGATAGAGCAGGTCCTGCTCTGTTCGCGCCGAATAGACGAGTCGCATGCGCGTGGGCGCGTTGAGCTCGGCGTGGTAACGAAACATCGACATGAGCGGCACGACGCCGGAGCCGCCGCCGAGAAGCAGTACAGGGCGCGTCTCGCTCATCTCCCACACGAAGTATCCGCCGATGGGTCCACGAATCTCGAACTGATCGCCGACCGACAGACCGGTGAGATAGGGCGACACCTCTCCGTCGTCGAGTCGCACGATGGAAAGTTCCACCCCCACTGAGCCGGGCGAGGAGGCGATGGAGTAGCTGCGTTCGGCCGAGTAGCCGTCCTCAGCGGTCAGGCGAACGTCAAGGTGCTGGCCCGCGCGATGACCGCTCCACCCGGGGACATCCAGCCACAAACTCACCGCGTCGGGCGATTCCGTGATGGTCTTGGTCACACTCGAAACGAGCCAGTTCAGCACCGTTCAGTCTCCCTGATAGCGCTGTTCGCGCCAGGGGTCGCCGTAGTTGTTATAACCGAGCGACTCCCAAAAGCCCGGCTGGTCGTGATCGAGCAGTCTGAGACCTCGTACCCACTTGGCGCTCTTCCAAAAGTACAGGTGGGGGACCAGAAGTCGCGCCGGGCCGCCGTGTTCGGGCGCGAGTTCCTTGCCCTCAAACTGGAAGGCAATCCAGGCCTTGCCGTCGCGCAAGTCGGCCAGGGGAAGGTTCGTGGTGTAGTCGGGGTCGGCGAAGGCGAGGGCGTACCCGGCTTCGGTCGTGACTCCCGAGAGGAGAACGTCGAGCGACACGCCGGTCCACGTTGTTCCCAACTTTGTCCACTTGGTCACGCAGCTGATGTCGACGGTGGTGTCCTCGTGGGGTAGGGCTCGAAACTCGTCCCAGGTCCAGTGCGCCAACTGCGCGCCCGACTGATCGAGGATGCTGAAGTCCCAAGTGTCTAGGGGAACTCGAGGAGTTCGACCCGCCGTTAACACTGGAAAGTCGTCGGTGACGTACTGCCCAGGCGGAATGAGTCCCGCACCGCTCTGGCGCGGACGCCCCTTGAAGCCGTGGCTGATGAATGACATCCGCTCTCCTTTAGCCCGCAGTACCTCACAGTTCTATCTCGACGCCGACTCAGGCGCCATACTCGTGCGAGCCAGAATCGCAATTGGTGTTTCTGGCCGCCCGGTACGCGCGAGACCAAGGAGATGCTTAGGGCGTCGAGTCGCCCCTCGTGTCAGAGACGACTGAACCATCACGCAGTCGGATCCGTCTCTGGGTTCGCGACGCGATGTCCTCGTCGTGGGTGGCGATGATGATCGTGACGCCAGATTGCTCGTGTAGGTCGCCGAGCAGCGCCAAGAACTCTTTGGCGTTGGTCGAGTCGAGGTTGCCGGTGGGCTCGTCAGCGATGATCACTTCGGGAGCGTTGGCGAGGGCGCGCGCGATGGCCACGCGCTGTTGCTCACCGCCCGAGAGTCGCGAGGGAAGATGAGAGTACCGCTGGGCCAGTCCGACCCGGGTCAGGAGCTCTTGGGCCCTGGCGGTTCGCTTCTCGTGCGACGCTTCTCGAGGCACCATGGCGATCGCGACGTTCTCCTCGGCGCTGAGGGTGGGGATCAGGTTGAACTGTTGAAAGACGAAACCAATCTCGGCCGAGCGGATGTCGGTGAGGACTTTATCCGACTCATTTTCCAGCGAACGTCCGGCGAAGAAAATCTGTCCGGTCGAGGGCGTATCGAGCGCACCGAGAAGCTGGAGCAAGGTCGTTTTCCCCGAACCGCTCGGACCTTCGAGCGACAACATCTCGCCGCGATCGATGATCAGATCGATGCCGCGCAGGGCACTCACCTCGACGCTGCCCTTGGAATACGTTCGCGTCACACCGCGCAGTTCATAGAGGCGTGACCCTCCGGGGCTGATGTCATGTTCACTCGTCAGTACCTCGGTCATAGCGGAGTCCTTTCCTTGTACGAATTAGCCGAGGTCTCGAAGAGCCGAAGCCGGAGACATCCGAGCGGCGCGCCACCCACCGACTGCCCCCGCAATCACGCCGCCCAAAAGAGCTCCGAGGAAGGCGAGCAGGATGGTGAACGGTCGAATCGGGGCGGTCAGGTGAACGGTCCGGGCGATCGAGGCACTAGTCGTCTGGTGCAGGAGTCCGCTCAGGCTCGACGCGCCCACCGACAGCCCCGTGCTCGTCACGCTTAAGGCGGGTCCAACCGCACCAATGATCAGACAGATCACCGCGCCCAGTGCGATTCCGAGCACGCCCCCCACGATGCCGATGCCGATCGTCTCAGCCATGATTTGGCGAACTACCCGCGCGCGTGACCACCCAATGGCCCGGAGCGACCCGATTTCCTTGACGCGCTTGGACACACTGGACAGCGTCAACAGACCGGCGATCAAGAACGCCGCCAGCAAGACGACCACGGCGAGCGCCCCACCGAGGTCGTTGGCCAGCTTGCGCGCGTTCGAGAGACTGCCAGTGACCTGGTCGGCCAGTGACGCCGATGTGAGAACCGTGGCGCCCGGTAGCTCCTTCTTGATTGCCTTGGCCACGCCGTTCACGTCCTTGGCGTTGGCTACCGACACAAGGACTTCGTTGATCCGACCCGTGTTGCTGGAGAGAGCTTGGAGATTTGAAATGCTGAAGTAGATGTCGGACACATCACCAGTCAACGTCGGGTTCACCAGACCGACAATCTTGTAACCGACCGAATTGATCGTGAGGGTCTCGCCGACCTTGAGGTCCTTCTGCGACGCGTACGCGGTGGTCACCAACACCTGAGACTTGGCGGTGGCGGGGTTCGAGGAGAGCCACGTGCCCTTGGTCAACTGCGCCTTGGTGACGAGTCCGGAGGACGTGTCCGAGGGATTCACGCCGGCCACCGTGTACGTCGAAGTCTGGGTGTTGGTCGTGGGCGGGTTGAGGACCTCTTCCACCGTGCGTTCGGGCACCACGACGTTGGCCTCGTAGGACTTCTGGGCGGGCGTAAGACACTTGGCGAAAGCACTGTTCGAGCCGGCGCGGAAGCGAAAGCCCCCGCCACCGCCGAAGCCGCCGCCTGATCCTGTGCCGCTGGGAAATGTGGTCGTGGTCGAACCGAGTTGCTTGTTGATGATGTTCTCGATGCAGGTGCGCTCGGCGGCCTGTTGCGCGGCGGTGAGCACCGGCGGTTTGACCGAAGTTGAGATCGTCTGACCCCCGGTCTTCACCGACGCGGTGATCTTGGGCACGGTGCCGGTCTCGTGCAGTGCGTCCAGCGAGAGCGCGCCCACGGCGCTCGTGACGCCTTTGACCTTGGCCACGTCGCCAACGGCCTGCGAGGGGAACGTGATGAGCGTTCCTGGCACAAAGAAGTCGTGGGTGAACTTGGTCCCAGGCTTACCGAGCTTGGCCAGGTCGGTGATGACCGACGAGTTCGCCGCGGCGAGGGCTGCGGCATCACTCGAGTTCAAACTCGCGCCACCCCGTCCCGCAAAGAACCCGCCACCGCCGCCGAACCCACCACCGCCTCCACCACCGAATCCACCGCCTCCACCGCCAAAGGAAGGGGTGGTGGTCGTGGTCGTTGCAGTCGAGAGGGTGGGAGCCACCGTGCGAGTCACGATAATGGCTGTTCCCACTGAGTTAAGTGGTGAGAGTGCCTTGTTCTGGGCGTCACTCAGTCCCTGCGAGACACCGATGATGCCCATGACCAGACCGACGCCTGCCGCGAGTCCAATCGCGGTGACGATGGTGCGACCGAGCCGGCGACGAAGTTCATTCCACGCGTAACTAAAGGAGAACAAGGGATACCTTCTGTGCTTGAGAGCCTCAACTACACCCGAAGAGTAATCATCACTCCATTGAGCGTGGAGAATTTCTGGGCTGTGGCCACGCATTTTTAGCCTCGTCTTATGCGAGCCTTACGAATCGCCCAGTCCGCCGAGTGGCCCCGACGCTCGAAGGTAACGCGATGCTAGGTCCCCGACGCCTGCAAGCCCGGTGAGTGCCAATTGGTCGTGCGACGTTCACACTAAATTCGACACCCACTCTCGATGACGTTCCTCTTGCAAGAGGGTCCACACCTTGTCATAGTTAGGGAGTCGAGCCAACTTCGAAGTCGAAGAACATCCGGCGACGCGGTCCTAACCGTTCCCGACAGTGTTGACGACTCGAAGTCGGCACGGGGAGCTGATGAAGCGAGTTCGCGGAGTCGCAGAAATACTGAGTGAACCCATTGTCCCGCCCGACATCACCACTATCTACAGCGCACGAACCGAGGGCTCCTAAGAAGTCTCGTTCGTTCGAGCACATTAAGTCTGCGAACGCCGATTATTGTCGCTGTCAAGACCATGTGGGAGGCGCGACGTAATGTCCGTCGACTTATCGACGGGATGCCCACGGGAGTTGATCTCGGCGCCGCCAACAAGGACCACGCTGTTCAAGGAGTCACCATGGCAGACAAATCACCGAATCAGCACAACGTCAAGAAAGTCGGAAAGTCGCTGAAGGAGAAGCGAAACCTCAAGCACGCTAAGAAGGAAGCGAAGAAGGGCCTCAGCTCGGGGTGATCAGCGGCGTCGCGGCCGCACTCACGTTTGGAGCACATGGGGCGAGCGACGGTGCCGGCGACGTAGTCACATGTCGAACGCGTCGCAGACCCGTTATTCAGGTTTCGCAACGTACAAAGGGTTAGTGGCGTCATCCGGCTAGAGTGCGGGAGCTGTTGGCCACGGCAAGTACGCTTGGCTCAGCGCGGAGCGAACTAGTCGCTCCGGCGTTTTTTTAGGATTGAGTATCGTGGCGCAAGGCACAGTGAAGTTTTTCAACGCAGAAAAGGGATTCGGATTCATCTCGCGCGAGCAGGGTGACGATGTCTTCGTACATTTCTCCAACATCCAAGGTGAGGGCTACAAAACTCTCGAAGAAGGCCAACGCGTCGAGTTCGACGCGGCGCCGGGCAAAAAGGGTGAAGAAGCCCAGAACGTTCGCGTTATCTAATTCAGTTTGAGGGTAGTCGCAGTAGTCGCGCCCTTAATCGAGATTTTTCCCGGGGATGCGGTCAGTCACGACCGTTACATAATTCCTATCGCGTCGTCACGAACCGACTTTTTGGGCTAACGGATACTAGATCACTCAATTTGAGAGATCTGAGTTGGTTGCGACGTCTAGTAGCGAGGTGGGCCCGAGGCGATGTACTCCCGCGCTTGGGCATAATCGAGATTGAAGGGGCCGGGACCTGTCAGAAACCAGGTGACTCCCGCGTCGGCCCACTCCACGTAACGCTCGTCCGGTCGATACATCATGTTCTCGTCGCGCTGTCCCCAAAGCGCGATATCGAAATGCCCGAGGTCCGCGCCCGCCTTCAGCAACCCCGCTTTGAGTTCACTGATGTGCTCCGGCTCGGTCAACTGGATGACCATCATCCCCTGGTGCCGGGCGGCCCGACGAATGGGCGCAGGGTTCGGCCACCGACCGGCAGTCCAGATCGGGATGCCGGTGGAACGATACGCAGTTGGCTGAAACGCTACGTCCTCGGCCTTCAGGAACTTGCCAGTGATATTCACCCTTTCGCCCGAGACCAATCCTTGAAAGATGGAGATTCCCTCGTCGAGGGCCTGTGCGCGCTCGGCGGTGCGCGTCAACTCGCCGAAGCAGGCGAGCTCGCCATCCGGATAGTCATCGCCGATGCCAAAGCCCATGACGAGACGACCTTTGGAGAGGTGGTCGAGGGTGAGGGCCTGGCGCGCCACCACTTGAGGGCGGCGACGGATTAAGGGTGTCACCATCGGGCCGAGCGTGATGCGCGAGGTCCGCGCCGCCATCAGCGTCAGGCAGATGTACGGATCCGCAATGTCGCGTACGGGCAGGGCATAGCGAATGTGGTCCCACACAAAGAAACCATCCCAGCCGGTGTCTTCGGCCAGCACGGCCAAATCGGACATTCGTTTGGCGTCGGCAAGACCATCGAATGGAGGGAGAAAGAGTCCGTATTTCATCTAACTATTGCTCCACGTGCGAGCCGACATTTGCCAGCCAACGAAGGAGTTGAGTGATCGCCGGCGAGAGCGGGTTGATAAAAGCACTGACGTCACTGGACCGGTATTCGTGCGAACAGTCTGCCACCTGTAACACGACGCGGCCCAGGTAATCGCGAGTGCGAGTGTCGCGATCTTCGAGCGAAGAACCGGCACCCTTGGCTCGGGCGACGGGCCCCCATCTAAGCGGGGGCTTGAGTCGCGGTACCTTTTGTCGATGGCAGTACTCGCAAAGGACGACGCATGTGGCGGAAGCCTCGTGTCCCTCAGTCCTATAGAGGACGAGAGAGGTGTGGATAAGCCATCGCCGATCACCCGTTCCCTCGTCGTTGTGAGATGGGGTCAACGCGTACTGCTCGGCTTCAACGCTGGCCGCGAGCAGTGGGAGTTGCCCGGCGGAGCGCTGGAGTCGGGTGAGTCGCCTCACGAGGCGGCCATTCGCGAATTGGCCGAGGAAACGGGCATACGAGTCGATCGACTGGCCCTCGTTGCCCGAGCTGAGTTCATGTTCGAGAGCCAAGCGACCGTGCACCTGGCTGCGGTGTTCTCCCTTGGTCTTGATGGTGCTCCACATCTAGTTGAGAATGACGAGCTAACTGGTTTCATGTGGTGGGATCCAAGAGGCGATCTGTGCGAGGGGCTCTGTTTGCTAGACGCAGAAGTTGCTCGTCGCTGCTAGTGGCGACGGGTCGTGGGTGTCAAAGCAGTTATCGAGAGATTTTGGGCTTTGCTATCGTCGGCTCGATCGACAGGTGCCTTGTGATCTTTCCGGTCAACGAAAGGTAGTTCCGAAAGGGTGGTCTTGCCGTGAACGTATTGCGCACTCCCGACAGTCGCTTCGAGGGTCTTCCCGAGTACGACTTTGCACCAAACTACGCCGATCTCTCCGACCAGGACGGAGGCGTACTTCGGGTTCATTATCTGGACGAGGGGCCGAGCGACGGACCCGCCGTCGTGCTGCTGCACGGCGAACCGTCGTGGTCATTCCTCTACCGGCACATGGTGCCCGTTCTGAGCGCAGCCGGACTGCGGTCAATCGTCCCCGACTTGGTGGGATTCGGTCGATCCGACAAGCCAACGCCTCGCAGTGAATACACCTACGCCCGTCACGTGGAGTGGATGAGATGTCTGCTCTTCGATCACCTCGGATTGAGTGACGTGACATTGGTCGGTCAAGACTGGGGCGGCCTGATCGGTCTTCGCCTCGTCGGAGAGCATCCCGGGCGCTTCGCCCGAGTCGTGGCAGCAAATACCTTCCTGCCCATCGGCGAGGGGACTCCCAGCGCCGCTTTCATGGCGTGGCGCACATACTCACAGGAGGTAGAGACCTTTCGCTGCGGCAACATCGTCAACGGGGGCTGCACCACTGATTTGTCACCCGAGGTCGTGAGGGCGTACGACGCGCCGTTCCCGGACCAGTCGTATGTCGAGGGGGCCCGTCAGTTCCCGGCGCTAGTTCCGATCACAGCCGACGACCCCGCCGCGGCCGCCAATCAGGCAGCGTGGGCGGTTCTCGAGACATTTGATCGGCCATTTCTCACCGCATTTAGTGATGGTGATCCGATCACCGCTGGACTCGACAGGGTCCTCCAGCAACGAATACCCGGGACGCGTGGGCAGCCGCACGTCACCATTCACGGGGGTGGCCACTTCCTCCAAGAGGACAAGGGGCCAGAACTGGCTCGTGTCGTCGCCGATTTCGTGCGTTCGACCTGAGTAGCTGGCTCAAGGTCTAAGCGGGTCACACGTACCTCGCTCGACGTCGCCAGTGCGATTGAGGCGCACTGACCTCACTTGATGGTGACCGAATCGTGGAGCGTTCGGGCCCACGGGGTTGCGAAGCATCGCAGAGCGCTCGTCGAGGCGTACCAGGATGAGCGAGATCGCGAGGCAGAAATAGGTAGCGTCGAGTTAGAGGCGGGAGGCTGCACGGTGGCTTCGAGTGAAATTGGTGGACGTCCGTCCGGCGCGAGGCGCGAGCGTCGAGTTAGTTCGGACTGCGCCCGTGGCGTTTTACAGGCGGGATTGTTGTTCGTCGTCGTTGGAGTGATCGGTTTAGTCAGCGATGCTTTTCCGGGCGGTATCGGTCACGGACGTGTGACGTCGGTGGTATTGGACGCGGTACTCCTTCCCGTGGGCGTTGCTGCGATTGCGTTGCGCAAGAGTCGTGTCTTTCAGGGCCAGCGCGGGCTGGTGCTAGCGATAGTCGCCATGGCGATGATCGGGGCGAACAACGCGAACGGGTCGCTCGCTCCCGCCACCTACGGTACGTACTTCATGCTCGTCGCGGTGTGGGTGGGCATCTGGTACAGGCCATGGACCGTGCTCGCCCTAGCGCCGCTGATGACGGGCGCCTACCTCGTGCCCCTGTACCTTGGGGCCCCCCGCTCTCCCGGAGACGTGGCCGCCGTGTTTCTCGTGGTACCTATTACGGTTCTCGCAGGCGAGATCATCGCCCACTACACCGAGAGAGTTCGTCGAGCGGACCAGGCGCGCGAGCGCCTCTTGAGCGAGTTGAGCCGCGAGACCGTCACCGACGAACTCACGGGTGTCGGTAACCGTCGACTGGGCGAGATGTTGATCGAGTCTCTCGAGGCGGGTGACGCGTTGACGCTTTTGGACATCGATCACTTCAAAGATGTCAATGATCGTTACGGCCATCCTGAAGGAGACCGGCTGCTGGGTCAACTTGGCTTCTGGCTCCTGGGGTCTATTCGAGAACGCGACGCCGCGGCTCGTATGGGTGGAGATGAGTTCATGATCGTGATGCGAGGCGCAGGCGCAGAAGGACTCAATATCATCTCGCGCCAGTTAGCCGAGTGGCGACAGTCCTCGCCCCGGGCCACCATCAGTGCAGGAGTCGCGGTCCATCGACCGAAGGCTAATCCGCAAGCAACCTACGCAGCTGCCGATCGGGCTCTGTACGAGGCGAAGCACTCTGGGGGAGATCGCGCGGTTTCGCTCGACGCCTCCGACAAGGCAGCGTAATCTCGAGCCCGACGTAGTACGTCACGACTCAGGGCTGTCGTTGCTAGCCGGCCGGTGCTCCATTGCAGTGACATCACCGGGGCTGGCCGGTCGGATTGACGGCCAGGCAACACTGTTGAGCAGGCAGATGAAGCGTGCGATTTCGCCCTGGGCGAGAGCAAATCTCAGTTTGCGTGATCGCCGAAGTCCCCCGAGGAAGTGAAGGCTCAGTGAGTGCTCTCCCACTGCGACCGAGTACACCTGGACCTGATCGGGCGAGATCGTTCCCAACTTGGATCCATCGAGGAAGACGGCGACAACTCCGCCCTCTCCGACGGCGAGACTCGCGCCGGATGCGCTTCGGGCCAACAGCAAGGTTGGAAAACCCGGCCAAATGCGATTCTTCGTTCGCCACAGCTGAATCGTGGCCTCACCGCTGGCCGTCGCACCCGCGCGGGAACTTACGTCGTCGTCAGTCATGAGGTCGCCTCCTCACCGAGGCGCACGAGCACGCCTCGACGGGGCTGAGTCCTCGCTTTTGTCGAGTGGCCCCGCACTCACTTGGAACCTACTCCGGGCTCCAAGGATCGGGCTGCGCGCATGACCTACTCCATCGAGTTCAATGTTCCGTCTGACCCGAAGTCGGCACCACCTGCCCACGTAGCTACCACTCCACGAAGGAAGGACACGTGTCGCTTCACCTGTTGGTCCGTGTGGCGGGGAACGGGGCGACACTAGGGTGACCCCGTGGCGAAGATCCCCCTGGCCTGTACCTTGTCGCCAGAAGACGCCGCCGTCCGCCTTGATGAGTGGTCTGAGTTCGTCGATACTCACGTCGAAGCAACGGCGCGCACCGCGACGATGGTACGTCTACGCCTACGAAATGACGACGTGTCGATCCTGTCCGCCGTCGACGTCGCTCGTCGCGAAAAGAAGTGCTGTGGCTTCTTTGAGTTTCGGCTACTTATTGGCGATGGCGAACTCTGGCTCGAGGTTGAGATTCCCGGCGACGCCGGAGTGTCCTTCGATGAGTTGTCTTTTCTGACCACGACCTGACTCGCCTTCGGTCTTTCGCCGACTTCGCTCAATCGCTCCCGACCGCTGTGTCACCGGCGAGACCGAGTACCGATCTCCTAGGTGACGTAACACCAGGGCCAAAGTACGTGTACTGATACAATGAGTGCATCTCTACTCCTACTTCCCATCGGCACCAATCGAAAGTACTGTCCGATCAGTTGGCCGACGCCGTTCTCACGGCCAGTCGAGTGCTGGTGGCCGTGGCCGCGCGCTCACTGGCCGAACACGAGTCCGAGGTCTCTTTACCCCAGTATCGAACCCTGGTCGTCCTCGGGTCCCGCGGACCTCAGAGAATCGTGGATCTCGCCCAGGCCCTGGGTGTCGACCCCTCGACGGCCACGCGAATGTGCGATCGTCTGGTGCGCAAGCGCCTCATTACTCGGCGTCGTGATGTGGTCGACCGGCGAGGGGTGACCTTGGACCTGAGCGCGGCGGGTCAGCGCCTCGTCACCCGCGTTGCTCAGCGGCGACGCCAAGAGATCGCGCGGATTCTCGAGATGGTGGATCCCGCCCAGTACGAGACTCTGGTGCGCGCCTTTACGACCTTCGGCGATGCGGCCGGAGAGGTCCCCGAGGACAGCTGGCACCGGAGCTGGGAGCTATGAGTTTGCCCTCGTCGCGGCTCTTGTGGCCCGCACGGATAATCAAACACCCCGAACTCGACAAGGCGACGTCGTGGCTGCGGGGTTCGCGGCTCGGACTGATCGTGATGTCCCTGGTGGTCGGGGCGGGCGCGGGCGTCGGTGCTGTGGGCTTTCGCTGGCTGATCTTTGCTGTGACCTGGCTCGCCACGGGCCACGAGCAGTTTGGACAACAGGGGCGAGTGGCCAGCTCTCACTTGGCGTGGCTGGGTCTCGGGTTCTTTTTGCTTATACCGGTCATCGGCGGTCTACTCTACGGTCCGCTCATTCAACGCTTCGCCCGCGAAGCGCGAGGCCACGGCGTGCCCGAAGTGATGCTGGCGGTCGCCGAGAATGGTGGGCGCATTCGCCCCCAGGTGACCATCGTCAAAGCCTTGGCGTCGGCAATCTGCATTGGAACCGGCGGTTCGGTGGGGCGAGAAGGTCCGATCGTGCAAATCGGTTCGGCCTTTGCTTCGTCGCTGGGACAACTCGTCAAGATGTCCGAGTCACGCCTGCGCATCATTGTTGCCTGCGGCGCCGCCGGTGGGATCGCGGCCACCTTCAACGCTCCACTCACTGGTGTGTTCTTTGCGTTCGAGATCGTGCTGCGAGAGTTTTCCCTCGACGCGCTCTTCGCCACCATCCTCTCGGCGGTCACCGCCGACTTGGTCAGTCGGGCCTTTTTTGGCTCGGCCCCCTTCTTTGCCGAGATCCCTCACAATCTCTTTCTCGTCCACGACTCTGCCTACCTGCTCATCGGAGTGCTCGGGCTGCTGGCCGGCCTTATCGGCGTGGGCTTCAAGACCTTCCTGTACGGACTAGAGGACGTCGTCGATCGCCTGTGGAAGGGCCGTCCAGAGTGGGCCCGCCCGGCGGTGGGGGGTGTCTTACTGGGAGCGTTGCTGCTCGCCCTGCCCCAGATGTACGGGGTCGGTTATCCCGTAATGGACAAGGTCATCGCCGGCAAGGACGTGCTGTGGTTCGTCGTCATCCTCATGGTGGGCAAGATCGTGGCCTCAAGTCTCACCCTGTCCATCGGTGGCTCGGGAGGGGTGTTCGCACCCTCGCTGTTCACCGGGGCGGCCGGGGGAATGGCCTTTGGAGTGGCCGCGCATCACCTGTTCGGTTCCGTCGTGGGGCCACCGGCGATCTACGCCGTGGTCGCCATGGGTGGTGTCTTTGCCGCCACGGCCCAGGCACCGCTCACCGCGATCGCCAGCGTCGTGGAGATGACCGGCAACTACACCTTGATGCTTCCGGTGATGTTGGCCGCCGGCATTGCGGCGGCGGTGTCCAAGAGGTTCTCCTACGGCAGCATCTACACGACGAAGTTGCTGCGGCGCGGTATCGATATCGAGCGGCCGAACACCACCGGCGTACTTCAAACGCTCACCGTGGCCGACGTCATGGAGCCGCTGCCCCTTCAGCCTCTCGCCGAACTGACGCAGTATGACTCCTCTGGACTCGAGCGTCCAGCGCCTAACCCCCAGGACTGGGAGTCGCTCGTGGGTCCCGCTATCGTCGCTCATCAACCTCAGACGTTGATGGCAAACGAGTCATTAGAACAAGCCCTGCGCCAACTGGAGCTGTACGGACGCTTTGGTCTTCCGGTGCTCTCGCCCGACCGGAACCATCTCGAAGGTTGGATGACCCGTCAAAGTGTGATTCGGGCCATCGGACAGAGCCTCAGAGAGTCCACCCGCGAGGTCGAGAAGGGCGCGTTGGCGGCCGAGTTCGCCGAAGATGACCCCGCCGCACACCTTCACGAGCCGCCAAACCCGCTGGAGGGTTATGACGTGATCGAGATTACCGTCGGTTCGCACTCTCCTGAACTCGGACGATCACTCAGCGACGTTCCCTGGCCTCCCGGGTGTGTGGTGGTCGCCGTGACAGAAGTGGGCGGAGCCGCTGTGCCGCGCCGCGACCTCGAACTGATTGAGGGAGATCGAGTGACCCTGTTAGCCCCCGTAGCTCGCACGGAGGCAACGTTGTCGGAGTCCGAGCCCCCCGAGGACGATGATTGAGTCCTCGGGTCCACCGCGCGTCTCGCGTGATTCACGGTCGGTTCACGTCGACCGGCTGGTGAGAGCACGCTCGGGTCACGAATCGTTCAGAGTCCTTCCACGATTCGTCGTCGATCAACTTGCCGGTGCTCGGTGCTCGTGTGCTCGCAACGTGGACAAACGTTTCGAAGTGCCGGAGCGGCCGCTGGCAAACCGGATACGTAGTAGTAGTGCCACGACCCACCCTCGAAGTCTTCGACCTCACGCACTTCAATCAATTCACGCCAGACGTGTCTGCAGTGAGTGCACGTGAACTCGTACTGCTCAAGGTAGCGATCTAGAATCACCGCCCAAAAGTCTAAGGCCGACGCGATTGGGCCTGGCCGCCAGCTAGTTGCGTACGCGACAGATTGCGTCGCACATCGAGATCGACTCTCGGTCACCCCGTTCTGGGTCCGAACGGGATGGGCTCAGAATGTTCCGTCGATCGTTGCTTGAACGCCGTTTGAGACACTTGACACTGACCAAGTGTCCGCGCTGCTCGCGTGCGTCGTCAGATTTGACGTGAAGA
>DATJUR010000123.1:0-6936 GCA_035502215.1 Acidimicrobiales bacterium
GACCCAGGGACTCCACGTCGCGGCCCTCGAGAATCCAACACTTCGCGACCTCGCCCAGCCCGCTGCGTCGCTCGCGTTCGGGCAGGCTCGCCAGCACGCTCGTGTCGCAGAGCACCCCCAAGGGCTGATGGAACGAACCCACCAGGTTTTTGCCGGCTCGAAGGTTGATCCCCGTCTTACCACCGATCGCCGCGTCGACCTGGCCCACTAGTGACGTGGGAACCTGCACCACGCCGACGCCGCGCAAGTACACCGCGGCCGCGAAGCCAACGACGTCGGTGAGCGCCCCGCCGCCCAGGGCCACGACGACGTCGTCGCGTGACAGTCGCAACTCGGCGAACGCGTCGAGCAGATCGTGCAGGGCTGAGAACGTCTTGGCCCCCTCCCCGTCGGGCACCAATAGCCTGTGCTGGTCCACACCCGTCTCAACCTCGCACCACGGGAGAGCCGCCAGCACCGGCGTCGTGACCACCACCGCACAGCGGGCCCGCGGGGCGCGTTCGGCGATCGTCGAGCTCAGCGCGTGACGTGCGCCGTCTTGCACCACGACGTCATAGCTGCGCTCTGCCAGTTCCACGCGCAAGTTCACGGGCGCACGTCTTCGCACACGCTGACTACTCGCTCAACCACTTCGTCGATCGACCCCGAGGCGTCAAGGCGAGTACGAGCGCAGGCTCGATACCATCCCTCGCGCTGCGAGCGAAGTCGCCGTAGGGACTCGGCGTGGTCGCTGCCCAACAATGGACGCTCTCCGATGGCCACTCGCTCGAGCAGCGTGGCGTCGTCGGCGTCCAGCCATATCGCGCTGTACTCTGCGATCAACTCGCGCGCCGCTTGGCGGGTCACGATCCCGGCGCCCGTCGCCACGACCGCCGTAGAGTCGATCGCGCGACATAGCGCGTCAAACTCGCGCTCGCGAAAGTGCATCTCACCGAACTCGCGCAGATACTCCGGCGCCGACATCGCCACGCTCTGGGCGATCAGATCGTCGGTGTCGAGGAACTCACATCCCCAGCGCGTCGCCAGGGCGCGAGCCACGCTGGACTTGCCCACTCCGGGGAGCCCGATCAGTATCAGACGCGCCACGTCTACTCCGTGCGCGCACCAGAGACGACGTCGCCGAGGGAGGCGACGTAGGCGCGCTCGTTTCGCACGAACTCGGCGACCGAGTCGCCACCAAACTTTCGCAACGCCTCGTTCGCCAGCACGAGGGCCATCATCGATTCGGCCACCACTCCCATGGCGGGCACGGCGGTGACGTCCGTACGTTCCTTAAAGGAGACGGTCGACTCGCCCGTGGCCACGTCCACCGTTTCGAGGACCGGACGATTGAGCGTGGCCAGAGGCTTCATGGCGACCTTGGCGATGATGGGCGCACCTGAGGACACCCCGCCCTCCAGGCCACCGGCGTGGTCACTGCGCCGGATATATCCCCCGCCCAAGACGTAACTCTCGTCGCGAGCGATCGCGTCGTGGGCGACACTGCCGCGCTGACTGGCCTGAATCATGCCGTCGCCGATCTCGACCGCCTTGACCGCGTGAATACTCATCAAGGCACCCGCGAGAAGACCGTCGAGCTTTCGATCCCAATGCACATAGCTGCCCAAGCCGACCGGCACGCCATAAGCGATCACTTCGGCGACGCCGCCCAACGAGTCCCCTACTTTGGCGGCGGCCTTGATCTCGGCGATCATCGCGGTCTCTGCACTGGCGTCGAAGCAGCGCACCTCACTGAGGTCGATTTGCTCGAGGTCGCTCATCTTGGGGCGAACACCGTTCGGCGACGCCGCCTCCCCGATGCGCACGATGTGACTGAGGACCGCCACGTCGATCGTGGCGAGCAGGGCCTTGGCAAGCGAACCCGCGGCCACGCGCGCGGCCGTCTCTCGGGCACTGGCGCGCTCTAAGACGTCGCGCGCGTCATCGAAGCCGTACTTTTGCATGCCGGCCAAGTCAGCGTGTCCGGGACGCGGCGCCGTGAGTTTCTTCGACGGGACCCCCGGGGCGGCGGACATTTCCTGCTCCCACTTGGGCCACTCGGTATTCAAGATCTCCACTGAGACCGGCGATCCCAGGGTCCGGCCGTGGCGAATGCCGCCAATTAAGCGCACCACGTCACGCTCGAAGCGCATGCGGGGTCCTCGTCCGTAGCCCAAGCGGCGCCGAGCGAGTTCATTCGACACCGTCTCTTCGCTGATCGCTAGACCCGCCGGGAGTCCCTCAACGATGACGCTCAGCAACGGGCCATGGCTTTCGCCCGCGGTGAGGAAGCGCAACATCGTTCAATTCTATGTTGGCGGCGAAACTGGCCACTTTTACCGCATCGAATCGACGTGACCTCACACGATCAGCGACGAGAGAGCGATCGTCGCCACCGCCAGCGGTACGCCCACTTTGAGAAAGTCCCAGCTACGGGGGTGTGCACCGTTCGCCTTGGCGATGCGAAACCACAACAGCGTCGACATCGCTCCGGTCATGAAGAGGTTCGGCCCCAGGTCCAATCCCAGCAACAGGGCGTAGGGATGGGCCACACGTCGTCCGGCGAAGAGTGACGCGGCGGGCAGATTGTTGATCACAATTGAGGTCAGTCCTGCCACCGTGGCGGTCGCGAGTGAACTCGCGTGGGCAACCAGGTGGCTGGGCCACGCCCAACTCCTCCCGAGCCAACCCACCAGCACGGCGAGGAGAAAGAGCGGTACCACCAGGGTGGGATTCGCGGTGCGCCACGTCTCTCGAGGGCTGCGGGCCCGAAGGGCGCGCCACGTATAAATCTCGACCACCGCTCCGAGAATGAAGACGGGCAGGGCCGGGTGACTGAGAGCGAGCATCATCGCGAGAGCCACCGCGACGGCGAGCACGCCCGGGCCCCACCGGAGGCGAACGGACTCTCGTGGCGAAATCGGGTGGTGAGTTCGCAGCGAGGACCATCGCCACAGACCCACAATGAGAATGGTGGCCGCGACCGCGATGAGCCACGGCCCGATCATGTGCTGGGCGAACACGAAGCCGGGCACCGGTCGGCGAGCGAAAACCAGCAAGTTCGTGAGATTGGAGCCAATCAAGACCAGCGACGCGGAGTTGGACATCAGGACGGTCCCATACAAGAACGCCGATTCGTCCACCGACCGGGATCGCGCGGCGTGTAGCGCCACCGGGGTCATGAAGACCACGGACGTATCAAGGTTCAACGTCGCCGTGACCACGGCTACCGCCAGCATGGTGGCCACGAAGAGTGCGGCGTCGCTGCCGGGCAGGCGCGCACAGCGCGTACCGAGGTACTCAAAGAGACCTTCGCCCGCCGCGACGTGACCGACGAACAGGAGGCCCACGATAAGCACGAAGGGCGCCCACGTGGCTGAGAGCGACTGACTCAAGAGGTGCATCGCGCCATCCTCCAAGCCGTCAGGTCAAGGCGTCCTCTACGAACCAGCGGGTGCACCCCGGGCGCGCCGCGCGTCACCGGCGCGAGGAATTACTCGTAGAAGGGATTAACGCCCGAGGCGTGATCGGTTACGTCCAGCACCTGGGTGAGTTCGGGGATCGACTCTTTGAGCATCGTCTCAATCCCTTGGGACAAGGTGAGCCGACTCATCGAACAGCCTTGGCATCCCCCGGACAGTTTGATGTAGGCGATGCCTTGATCCTCGTCCATCGCCACCAGGTCGGCGCGCCCGCCGTGCTGGGCGATGGACGGGTTGATCTGCTCTTCGAGCACGACAAGGGCGATCGACCCGAGAGTCCCTTCGACGCCCATTGCGATGATCTCGGCGGGCACCCCCGGGTTGATCTCTTCGAGTGAGGGACTGTTCGGGTTCACCAGCACAAGTCCCCCGCCGCCCTCGTTGGCGAACTCGAGCCGACTGCCGCGCAGGCGCTGCACACTGGCCGCCGGCACCACGATGGTGACGTCACCGTCGCGACCGATCGCCGCGTCCTCGGGCGCAAGGTTGAGCTCGGAGAAGTAGAGGTCGTAGGTGTAGCCCGCGCCACGCGTGCCCGTCACTTCGATCCACAGCGCGAGTGTGTCACTTGGGGTCTCGGCGTTCATCGCGTCAATGACGACGTGGCGAGCTTCGTCGGTCAGGGTGAGTACATCAAAGGTGTCGATCGAGGTCATAGTCAAAGTGTAGAGGTGCCCTGGGATTTACGTGGCGCACAGTAAGTTTGGCGCGTGACATCAATCCCCCCCGATACCCACGAGTGGGTCAGTTTCGAAGATCTCAAACGCGAGCGCACTTGGATGTTCGACGTGACATTCCTCGAAAGCAACTGGACCTGCATCTTCGGCCACGGGTGCCAGGGCGTGCTCACCGGACCCTCCCCCGAACTGGCCCAAGGCTGTTGTAGTTACGGCGCGCACTTCGTGGACGAGAAGGACCAGCGCCGCGTGGAGCGCGCGGCCAAACGCCTCACCGCCGATCAGTGGCAGTTTAAGTCCAAGGGTAAGAACGGCACGACTCGCGTCAAGAGCAACGGCGACATCATGACGCGCCTGGTCCAGGGTGCCTGCATCTTTCTCAATCGTCCCGACTTCGAACGAGGCCCGGGCTGCGCCCTGCACGTCATGGCGATCGACAACGAAGAAAGCTACATTCCCCTCAAGCCCGAGGTGTGCTGGCAGCTTCCTCTACGGCGTGACGAAGAGGTTCAAGACGACGGTCACGTGATCACTCGGATTGGGCAGTGGGATCGACGCGACTGGGGCGCGGGGGGCGCGGAGTTCCATTGGTGGTGCACCGAGTCCGCCTCCGCCTTCGTGGGCAAGACCCGGGTCGTTGATTCGATGCGCGAGGAACTCATTGCCATGGTGAGTGAGCCGGTCTACCTTCGCCTGTACGCGTACCTCGAGCGACGAGCCTCCCAGCCCAGGGCCACGCGCCTCGCGCACCCGGTGCTTCGAAAGAAGGCCTAGCCCTCTGCGGCGAGGGGGTCCTCTTCGTTGAACGCGGTGCGCGGCAGGGACCCAAGGATCTCGTCGTAGCGATCCTCTTCGGCCAGGCACCATTCAGCGTGGACGTCGTCGGGGGCGGCGCCGCACTCCGCGCACGTGGTGGCTCGCGGTCCAGTTGACCTCTTTAGTTCGCGAGCTTCGACAAAACGACGGTGACGACCCTTTTTCACGTCAACTCCTCACTGGCCGCGGGCCAAGACCCAGGCGGCGGCCATAACCCAATTTTGTTTGGGTTGCTCATCCATACTACCAAGACGGCCTCGCGAGTCAGCCCCTAACATTTGGCTCGTGAGCACCGTCTTTGACCCCCAGGACATGATTCTTCGCTTTCGCGAGCGCGCCGAAGCCGTCAAGCGCCGCGGACTTCCTCCGGTGGAAGGACCAGAGCGTCAGATGTTCATGGAGGCCGCCAAGCTCGACTTTCAGGACTTCGCGATGTTGGGTGACGCCACCGCGACCCTCGAGGACGGCATCTTGCGTCTCGAGATCGACCTGCGGCCTGCGTCGAGTTAGGTCGTCAGGTCGCTCTTGATTCGGGCCGACGCTTCGGCTAACTGGCTGACCCCCAGAGAGAGATCGTTGATGGCTCGGGTGCGCAGCTTGGCGTTCGATCCGGCTTTGTAGCAGACGTTGGCGCCGGCGCCTAAGTTGCCGTAGGCCTTGGCCAGCAGCGAGCTCGCAAGATGGTCGGGCGTGGGCAACGCAGAGTTCGCCTCTTCGGACTCCACCAGCATCACCGCACACACGGTGTGCAGTTCGCTGGCGGGAGCCGACTTGGTGCGCAGCGCGCGAGCCGAATGCTTCGCGTCGTTGATCAACGTCACGTTGTTGGCGACGTAGGCGCTCTGAGACACCCAGGACTTCATCGCGGCTTTCTCCGACTGTGTACCCCAGGCCCCCAGAACGACCACGCACGTTGCGAGGAGCGCGACGCTGCGCACGACCATCGCTCGACTCACGTGGCGACGACCAAGTGCAGCTGGCGCGGCCCACGGCGCACGACCAAGTAGCGGTCGTGCAGTGCGTCGTCGATCGTCACGCGCGCGTTCGCGTCGAGTCGCGCGTTATTGAGGTACACCCCACCTTGCTCGAGGAACCGCCGCGCCTCGGCCTTGGACTTGGCCAGGTGACTCGCGACCAGCAGGTCCACCGGATCGATGCCCGCCGCGAGTTGCGCGCGCGAACACGTCGACGAAGGTGCGTCACCGACCACTTCGAGCAACGTGGACTCATCGAGTTCGGCGATGGACTCAGAAAACAGCGCCGCGCTCGCCCGCTCCGACTTCGCCGCAGCGTCTGGGCCGTGCACCATGGCCACCACTTCGTGGGCCAGCACTCGTTGGGCGCGACGTTCCTGGGGTGCGGCGAGCGTCGCCTCGTCCAGTTCGAGAATGGCTTCGTGCGACAGAAACGTGAAGTAACGCAGCAGCCGGGGGGTGACCACGTCGTCACTGTTGAGCAGGAACTGGTACATCTGAAACGGTGACGTGCGCGCCGGGTCCAACCAGACCTGCTCACCGCCCTCGGACTTACCAAACTTCGTGCCGTCGCCTCGCACGAGCAGCGGCGAGGTGAGAGCGTCCGCGCTACCGCCAACCGCTTTTCGCACCAGTTCGGCCCCCACGGTGATGTTGCCCCACTGGTCCGAACCGCCCAGTTGCAACGTGCAACCCTGGTCGAGAAAGAGGCGAAGAAAGTCATAGGCCTGGAGCAACATGTACGAAAACTCGGTGAACGACAGGCCCACGTCATCGCGGTCCAGACGACTCTTGACCGACTCCTTGGCGATCATCTGGTTGACCGTGAAGTGCTTGCCCACGTCGCGCAAAAAGTCGGTCAGACTCACCGTGGTCAGCCAGTCGGCGTTGTTGAGGAGCACCGCTTGGGCCGAACCCGCGCTGGGTTCAAAGTCCAAGAACTGGGCCATCTGGACACGTATTCCCCCGAGATTCGCCTCCAGCGCCTCGGGCGTGAGCAGGGGTCGC
>DATJUR010000124.1:0-15468 GCA_035502215.1 Acidimicrobiales bacterium
CCGCTCGGACGCCAAGTCAAGTCGATTCTCGACGCCGGAGAACTGGTCTCGGACGACGTGGTCAACACACTCGTCGAGGTCCGACTCCGCGAACCTGACGCGGCGAGGGGCGCGGTGCTCGACGGCTTTCCGCGCAACACCGAGCAAGCCGAGGCGCTTGAGCGCATCGTGGGCGAAGGCGGCATCAAGTTATGCATCTACATCGACCTCGCCAACGAGATCGTGATTGAGCGCCTTTCGTCGCGGCGCGTGTGCCAAGTCTGTGGCACGGTCTACAAACTCACCGACGCCTCCGCCGTGACGGGCGAGTGCGAAAAGTGCGGCGGTGCGGTCGTCCAGCGCAGCGACGATACGCCCGAAGCGATCGCGACGCGTTTGGAGACCTTTGAGCGCGAGACCTTGCCGCTGCTGTCGTTCTACGAGTCGCGCGGTCTACTCGTGAGCGTAAACGGCGACCAGGCGGTGGGCGAGGTCGCACACGACATCGACGCCCTCCTCCTCGAGCGAGGGCTGCTGTGATTCGCAACAAGGACGAACTAGCCAAGATGCGCAGGGCCGGCAAGGTCGTCGCCGAGATTCACGAGGTAACGCGCGCCGCGATCCGACCTGGGGTCACCACCAAGCACCTTGACGACCTGGCCGCCGAGGTCCTGGCCAAGCGTGGTGCGCGATCCAACTTCCTCAACTACCACGGCCTTCCCGCAGTGATCTGCACGAGCCCCAACGACATGATCGTTCACGGCATCCCCGGCGCGTACGTGTTAGAAGAAGGCGACATCATCTCCATCGACGCCGGCGCGATCGTCGAGGGGTACCACGGCGACGCGGCCTACACCGCACCGGTGGGCCAGGTCAGTGCTCTGGCCACGCGTCTATTGGACGTGACCGAGCGCTCACTCTGGGCGGGCATCGACCAGCTCGTGGTGGGCGGGCGACTCAACGAAGTGGGCCGGGCAGTCCAGGGGGTCGCCGAGGCCGCGGGATTCTCGGTGGTGCGCGAGTACGTCGGGCACGCCATCGGTACCGAGATGCACGAGAGCCCCCAAGTGACCAACTACTGGCCCGGCTCACCCGGTCCGACCCTCAAGGCCGGCATGGTCTTTGCGATCGAACCCATGGTCAACGTGGGAACCTGGCAGACCTACGTGCTCGATGACGACTGGAGCGTAATGACCCAAGACGGTGAGTTGTCGGCGCACTTCGAGCACACCGTGGCCGTCACCGAGAACGGACCCGAAGTCTTCACCGTCGCCTAGCGAGGGTTCTCACCCTTTTCTCTGGCGCCTGAACGTCGCTTCGATAGGCACCCTCGTAGGGTGGTCGCGTGGCCATTCCCCTTGCGTCACTCGACGTGTCACGACCTCGCCGCACTCGCCCGACGCGACTCCTCGCAGCACTGTGCGTGCTCGCCGCGGTCCTCGCGGTGCCCCTCGGCGTGGCGACAGGTCGCCCCGCCGGTGCGGCCACCGGCATCTACGTCTATCCCATCGACGGCGCCGCCTTTGGCGTGCACGCGCCGATCCGTCTTATGAGCTTTTACGGCGCTCCCTACTCACTCGAGATCGGACTCGCCCATAACAAGATCGACGGCGGTCTCGAGACACCGAGTGCGATGTGTCGGGCGACCACTCGATGCGTGGCGGCCGTGAACGGCGACTACTTTGCCATCCCTAACTCCAAGAAGCCCGATCCCGGCGACGAGGTGGGCGGCATCATCTCGGGATGTGTCCTCGAACACACCCCGGAGGTCTCCCATCAGCAGGCCGATCTCGACGACGGGACAGTGAGCACACAGTTCACCTGGAGCGCCACGCTGGACGTCAATGGGACCGACGTGCCGGTCAACGCGGTCAATCAAGAGCTGCCTCTGTCGTACGTGGGGGTGAGTGATCCGCTCCGCGGAACGCTCCTGTTCACGTCGGCCTACGCGCTCGCGACGCCGCGCGCGAGCGGCCGCTTCACGTATCAGTTCAAAGAGATGAGCGGCGCGCCAAGTCCCCTCACCATCAACTCGACGGCACAGCTGCAGTACATCGGACGCACCCTGACCCCCATCCACGTGCTCGCGGGACGGGTGGACGTCTCCGCCTCGAACAGCGCGGCCCTGGCCGGCCTCGTGTCCGGTGACATCGTCACGCTCGCCACCAACTCAGCGATGGGCTGCGACGACATTGGCGGGCATCCGATCATTTTGGACAACGGCGTCACCGGTACGGTGAGCCCCGCCGACTCCTACATGAGCGAACCGTTCCCGCGCACGGTGGTGGGCTGGACGTCGATGGGTGAGACGGTGGTACTGAGTGTGGGCGGCCAGGACGGTCGATCAGGGGCCACCTGGACTCAGTTGCTAGCGATACTGCGCTCACTGAACGTGAACACCGCCTTAGACCTCGATGGCGGATCTTCGACGTCACTGTTTGCCAATGGTCGCTCGATCTACAGCGCGCGAGCGAGCGAACGCCCCGTGTCGACCGCGGTGCTCGTCATACAAGCGCCGGCGACCACGACCACCTCGACCACCTCGACCACCACGACGTTGCCCTAGGAAGGGACATCAACGCCCAGGGACGCCTTTGCTCGTACCATCGAGCGGGGGGAGAAGTGGCACGTCGTTTGCGCAGAGTGGTCCCGGTGACGTTGGTTGCTGGATTTGTCTTCTTCGCGACGAGTGCGGGTTCGGCCAACGGCCCACCCGCGAGCACGGTCCCGAGCACAACGTCAACAACGACTACGACCACGACGACCACGATTCCCACGGCCCCGTTGCACAACCCCGACAATCCCTTTACGAGTCGCGCGACGGCGCTATACCTCAAGACTCGTCAGGGCAATATCACTGCGGCGGTCTACAACGTGGCGACTGGTACGACCTTCACGTATCACAACGGCTACCACGACCGCACTGCCTCGATCGTCAAGATCGACATTCTCGCCGATCTGCTCTACGAGTCCCAACGCAGTGGCCAGCCGCTGAGCGCGACCGAACAGCAACTGGCGACAAGCATGATCGAAGCGTCCGACGACAACGCCGCGACCAAACTGTGGGCGGTGATCGGAGGACGCGACGCCATTGATGCGTTCAATGCTCTCGTCGGATTCAAGTCGACCATTCCGAGTTGGTCGTGGGGCGACATTGCGACCACGCCGCTCGATCAACTCCAGCTCCTCAAGGTCATCGCACTGCCGAACTCGATTCTCGATACCGCGTCGCGCGAGTACGAGATTGGTCTTATGGAGCACGTCATCGAGGGCCAGCAGTTCGGTCTGGGCTGGGGCTCACCCGCGCACGCGGTCGTTGCGATGAAAGACGGCTGGTACGACGAAATTCCCACCGGCTGGCAGGTGAATACCACCGGTTTCGTCCAGTACCAGGGGCGCTTCTATCTGGTGACGATCATGACCCAAAGCGATCCCAGTGAAGAGTACGGGATCGATACGGTCACCACGCTGTCGAGCGACATCTGGAAGTACCTCCGGCCCAGATAGTGACGTGGCTCCGCACGGCGAGACGTCGTCCCGGTAGAGTCCGCCCTATGCAGATACGAGCCGTGATCGCCCCGCGATTTGGGGGGCCCGAGGTGCTGAGCGTGGTGGAGTCGGAACTCTCTGATCCACGACCGGGAGAAGTAGTGGTTGACGTCAGGGCCGCGGGCACCAACCCCATTGACTACAAACTCTTCGCCGGAACATATGGTGCGGACCCCTCGAGCCTGCCGATCTCGCCGGGATTCGAGGTGGCGGGCGTGGTGCGCGCCACCGGCGGAAACGTCGATGGCCCCAGCGGGCGTATCCAAGTGGGCGATGAAGTGATCGTCTATCGCGCGAACGCGGGCTACGCCAGCGCCGTACTGGCGGCGGCCGAGACGGTCGTTCCGAAACCGCGAGTGATGAGCTTCGAAGAGGCGAGCGGTTTGATGCTCACGGGCGTCACCGCTATCCACGCGCTAACGGTCGTGCGCGTGACAAGGGGTGAGACCGTGCTCATCAATGGCGCAGCCGGCGGCGTCGGTCTCATGGCGGTGCAACTCGCGCTGGGCGACGGGGCGCGAGTCATTGGTACGGCCGGCCCCGCCCAGCACAAACTGCTGCGCGATCTCGGTGCGGAGCCGGTGACCTACGGCGAGGGGTTGGTCGAGCGTGTGCGTTCCCTCGCCCCCGACGGAGTCGACGCCGCACTCGACCTGGTTGGCAGCGACGATGCCGGTGAGGCTTCGTTTGCCCTTGTCAAAGATCGCGATCGTGTGGTAACCATTGTCGCGTCGGGGCGCGCCAAGGCGCTCGGTGCCACGGCCATTGGCGGGGGCGCCGGCTCGGACCCGGGAACCGAAATTCGCAGCGCCGGCCGATTTGAACTGCTGCGTCGCGTCGAAGCGGGAACGCTCAAGGTCTTTGTCGAAAGGGCGTATTCCCTCGCTGACGCGTCGGCCGCGCTCGAGGAGTTACAAAAAGCTCACGCGCACGGCAAGATCGTTCTTATTCCCTGACGCTGGCTCGGGCGGCTTCGGTACGCTGGCCCCCGTGACCCCTCGCTTGGTGCCCTTTGAGGGCGTGCACAACTTTCGAGATCTGGGGGGATACGAGACCGACGACGGGCGCCACACTCGATGGGGCCGCCTCTATCGCAGCGACGCGATGCACGACCTCACCGATGATGACCTGGAGGTCTTTCGCACCCTCGGGGTGGCCGCGATCGTTGACCTTCGTAGCCCCGCGGAGATCGAGCGCACCGGTCGGGGACTGATCGCGAACGAACCGCACCGCTTTGTGAGCGCGCCGGTGCTGTCGAACTACGCCACCAGCGAGCCACGCGCTGGACTCGACGAGGACTATCTGACGAGGCGCTACCTGCAGTATCTCGAAGTGGGGGCCGCGGCGTTCGTGAGCGTCTTTGAAGAGATGACCAAGGAAGAGAACTACCCGCTGGTCTTTAACTGTTTCCTCGGCAAGGATCGCACCGGGGTCGTGGCGGCCCTGGTTCTCAGCTGCCTGGGCGTGCGGCGCGCGCGCGTCATCGAGGACTACGCCTTCTCCGAGGAGCGCGTGGTGCATATCGTGGCGAAGCTTCTGCGCGATCCGAATCTGCGCGACGAGGTCGAAGGCGACGATCCCATCCTGCTCGGCGCGCGCGCTGAGACGATGGCGAACTTCCTCTCGGCGATGGATGCGCGCTTCGGCGGAGCGCTCCCGTGGGCTGCGAGCGTTGGCGTGGCGCCACAGAGCATCGCGCGCGTTCGCGATCTCCTACTTGACGAGGACTAAGGCCGGCGAACGCTCCTCGCGTCGTCGCCTCTAGTGGCCCTTGGACCCTCAGGCCGGGCGCGAAACGTGCGATGGGCCACACCCGTAGACTGGATGGGCACGACTGTGGAGTCCGCGTGAGCGAGTCGGCCCAAAGTACAGGGTTTTTTGCGTTTTTCTAAAAATCCGGTAGAATAGAAAGCCGACCTCGGGGCGGGACCTCCAAGGTCTATCCGTGTTGGAGTCCTGCTCCCGCACGCCCCGTAGTGAAGATACAAGGAGAGAGAACCTGAGTAAGCCTAAGGAAGACGCGTTCACCGTAGAAGGGACCGTCGTTGAGCCGCTGCCGAACGCCATGTTTCGCGTGGAGCTGGAGAACGGGTATACCGTCCTCGCCCACAGTTCGGGAAAAATGCGCATGCACCGCATCCGCATCCTTCCCGGTGACAAGGTCCAGGTGGAGATCACGCCCTACGACATGACCCGCGGGCGCATCACTTATCGCTACCGATAACTCACGTTCTTTTCGTTCGAGAAAGTAACCACATGAAAGTTCGCGCAAGCGTCAAGCCCATCTGTGAGAAGTGCAAGGTCATTCGACGGGCCGGGGTTGTTCGCGTGATCTGTGAGGCGAACCCGCGCCACAAGCAGCGTCAGGGTTAGGAGAACACGATGGCTCGCATTGCTGGTGTTGATATTCCGCGCGACAAGCGCGTCGTCATCGCACTCACGTATATCTTCGGCGTTGGTCCCACCATCGCCCAACAGATCTGTGCGGCGACTGGGGTCAATGAGTCCACCCGCGTTAAGGACCTCACCGAGTCCGAGGTCAACGCCCTACGTACGTACATCGATCAGAACGTCACCGTCGAGGGTGACCTGCGCCGCGACGTCGCCCAAGACATCAAGCGCAAGATGGAGATCAACTCCCTCCAGGGCATTCGCCATCGTAAGGGCCTGCCCGTACGTGGTCAGCGCACCCGTACCAACGCCCGCACCCGCAAGGGACCCAAGCGCACCGTCGCCGGTAAGAAGAAGGTAACGAAGTAATGGCCAAGCCCACTACGGCTCGCAAGGTCCGAAAGAAGGAGCGCAAGAACGTCGCCTTTGGCGTCGCGCACATCAAGAGCTCCTTCAACAACACCATCGTCTCGATCACTGACCCCGAAGGCAATGTGTTGTCCTGGGCGTCTTCGGGGCAGGTCGGTTTCAAGGGCTCTCGTAAGTCCACGCCCTACGCCGCTCAACTCGCCGCCGAGAAGTGTGCGCGCGCCGCGATGGAACACGGAGTGAAGAAGGTCGACGTACTAGTGCGTGGACCTGGTTCCGGTCGCGAGACCGCGATCCGTTCGATCGCGGCAGCCGGTATCGAAGTGGTGGCGATCAAGGACGTCACCCCGCTGCCGCACAACGGATGTCGCCCCAAGAAGCGCCGTCGAGGCTAAGGAACGTTATGGCTCGTTACACAGGACCCGTATGTCGACTCTGTCGACGTGAGCGCACCAAGCTCTACCTCAAGGGGGAGCGTTGCTTTTCGCTCAAGTGCCCGGTCGCCGAGAACTCGGACCGCCGCGTGCGGGCGTTTCCTCCGGGCATGCACGGACGCGACCGGCAGCGCCAGGGCTCGGAGTACTTGACCCAGCTGCGCGAGAAGCAAAAGGCCCGCCGTATCTACGGCGTCCTGGAGAAGCAGTTTCGCAACCTCTACGAGGAAGCCAACCGCCGCCCCGGTATGACCGGTGTGAACCTCCTGCAGTTCCTTGAGACGCGCCTGGACAACGTGGCCTACCGCGCCGGTTGGGGTGCCTCGCGCGCCCAGGCCCGTCAGCTCGTTCGCCACGGACACGTCAGCGTGAACGCCAAGCGAGTCGACATTCCGTCGTATCGCGTACGCCCGGGCGACGTCGTCACCCTCAAGAACGCCACCCGCGAGAACTTCAACGTGAAGCGTAACCTCGACGTGCTGGACCGCAGTGTCCCGGGATGGCTCGAAAAAGGCGACAACGGATTTAGCGTGACGGTGCGCGTGGTGCCCCAGCGTGAACAGATCGACGAGTCGATCCAAGAGCAGCTCATCGTCGAGTTGTACTCCAAATAGTTCTTTCGTACATACCCCTAGGAGTCCCTTATGTTGATTATCCAACGACCTACTATCGAAGCCCTCGGTGACGAGGTCAACAATCGCCAGTCCTTTGGCATCGGCCCGCTCGACCCGGGCTTCGGGCACACACTGGGCAACTCGCTGCGTCGCACCCTGCTCTCGTCGATTCCGGGTGCGGCAGCGACGCGCGTCAAGTTCGACGCCGTGTTGCACGAGTTCGGCGTGATCGAAGGCGTAAAGGAAGACGTCCAGGACATCACCTTGAACCTCAAGGACCTGCTGCTGCGCGTGCACTCCGATGAGCCCGTGACGCTGCGTCTCGATAAGCGCGGGGAGGGTCCGGCGCTGGCCTCCGACCTCTCGACGACGGCCGACGTCGAGATCCTGAACGGCGACTTGCATCTCGCCTACCTGACCAGCGCGCGCAGTGTGCTCACCTTCGAGCTCACCGTGGAGCGCGGTAAGGGGTACGTCGGGGCCGAAGGGAACAAGGGTTCCTCGACCATCGGTGTCATTCCTCTTGACGCGATCTTCTCACCGGTGCGCCGCGTGAGCTTCGAGATCGAGCCTGTGCGCGTCGAGCAAAGTAAGGACTTCGACCGCCTGGTCATCGACATCGAGACCGACGGCTCAATCTCTCCGCGTGAGGCTCTCGCCTCGGCCGGCAAGACCCTCGGCTCGCTCGTCGAGCTGATCGCGAGCTTCGACGAAGAGGCCCCGGCCCTGGAGCTGGGCGACGTCGGCTCGGCTCAGGCTGCCGCTAGCGAGCTCGATATTCGCATCGAGGAACTTGGTCTGACCGAGCGCTCGCGCAACTGCCTCAAGCGCGCCGGCATCAACACGATCGCCCAGCTGGTGAACGCCACCGAGCGAGACCTCACCTCGATCACCAACTTCGGCGCTACCTCGCTCAAGGACGTGACGGACCGCCTCGATGAGCGTGGCCTGTCGCTGCGAGCAGAGGACTAGTCATGCGCGGTACCCCCACGAAGGGCAAGCGCTTCGGTGGCAACTCAGCTCACCAAAAGGCGATGATGGGCAACCTGGTCGCCTCGATGATTGCGGCGGAGTCGATCGTCACCACCGAGGCCAAGGCCAAGGCCCTGCGGCCGATTGTGGAGAAGGTCGTCACCGCGGCCAAGAACTCGCCGGAGGGCTCGGTCCACGCGAATCGCCGCGTGGTGGCCCTTATCCGCGACAAGGACATGACCCACAAACTGTTCACCGAGATTGCGCCGCGGTACGCCGACCGCCCCGGCGGCTACACCCGAATCCTGAAACTCGGCCCGCGTCAGGGCGACAACGCGCCGATGGCGCGCATTGAGTTCGTCTGATCCGCTAGACGCCACCCAGCGCTGGCGCTTCGACCTCGCCTACGACGGGCGGGGATTTAGTGGTTTCGCCTATCAGCCCGATCGCGACACCGTGGTCGGGTTACTGCGCTCGACCCTCGCGTCGACCCTGCATCTCAGCGAAGAACCGGTGATCGTGGGGGCCGGACGCACCGACTCGGGGGTGCACGCCTTCTTTCAAGTCGTCCACGTCGACCTGCCGGTCGTGCTCAAGGTTCGCTCGGCCAGCGCGGATCGACTTGTCTCTGCACTCAACAAGCAGTTACGGGGGCGGATCCAGATCTTGAACGCCGAGCCGGTGAGCGAGCGCTTCCATGCGCGATTCTCCGCCACCTGGCGCGAGTACCGCTACCTCGTCTTGGAAAGTAGCGCCCCAGGACTGGGCTCGACCAACGTCTGGGCCTGGTCGGTCCCCGGGCCCCTCGATCTGGTCGCCATGAACCGGGCGAGTCGCGCGCTGCTTGGAACCCACGACTTTCGCGCGTTCTGTCGGCGACCAACCAACGGTCCGCCCGGCGAGCCCCTCCTTCGCCGAGTGCTGGCTGCGCGCTGGGAGCGACTCGACGATCAGTGGTTGATGAGCCCCCAGCACTCTCCGGCACTGCGCCTCACCATTCGGGGCCAATCGTTCTGTCACAACATGGTTCGATGCCTCGTGTCAACGATGGTCGCCATCGGTCGCGGAGAGCTTCACGAGGGCGAGATCGCGGCTCGACTGGTGAGCGGAGACCGCTACCAGCTGCCCCCGCCGGCTCCGGCGGCGGGGCTCGCCCTTATCGGCGTGGGCTACGACCAGACCGACCAGGAGTCGGTTAACCCATCGGTAGGCTGATCCCATGCCTGAACTAGCGCCCTCTGGAATCAACCTGGACGATCTCAGCGGTGAGATTCGACCTCAAGACGACCTCTATCGCTACGTGAACGATCGCTGGATGAAGAGCACGCCGATCCCCGCCGACAAGTCCGGGTACGGTGCGTTCGAGATCCTGCGTGAAGAGTCCGAAGCAGCCATACGAGAGATCGTTGAGTCGGCGGGGGCGTTGAGCGCGAGCGTGGACGCACAGAAAGTCAGCGACCTCTACGCCAGTTTCATGGACGAAGAGCGCATCGAGGCCCTCGGGTCCGAACCGCTCAGTGCCGATCTGGCGCTCGCGGACTCGGTGCACTCCCTCGACGAATTGGTTCGCGTCGTGGGCCAACTCCAGCGAGCCGGCTTGTCGGGGTTCTTTGGTGTCTTCGTGGACACCGACCCCGGCAATCCCGAGCGCTATCTCGTGTTCTTGGAGCAGGGCGGCATCTCTTTGCCTAACGAGAATTACTACCGCGAAGAGCAGTTCGCTGCGGTGCGCGAGGCCTACGTGGCGCACATTCAAAAAATGTTTGAACTGGCTGGCCTCGCCGACGCGCCCGAACGAGCCCGGCGCGTCTTCGACCTGGAGACCGACATCGCGCGGCGTCACTGGGACAACGTCGCCACCCGCGACAGCGAAAAGACCTATAACCCCATGGAGTGGGACAGCGTGCGCAACTTGTTCGCCGCTGGACTCTCCGACGTCACTGACGTCAGCCTCGACGCCTGGGCCGCGCACTTCGGCGCGCCGCAGAACGCCCTCGATGAAGTCGTTGTTCGCGAGCCCAGTTTCTTTCGCGACCTCGGAGAACTGTTTGACGAAGCGCGCCTGGACGCGTGGCGCGACTGGCTGCGCTGGCGGATCATTCGCGGATACTCTCCGTACCTGTCGCGGGCGTTCGTCGACGAACACTTTGACTTTTACGGCCGCACGCTCACCGGCGCCCAGGAGTTGCGCGCGCGCTGGAAGCGGGGCGTATCGATGGTGGAGGGAGCCCTCGGCGAAGCCGTGGGTCAGATCTACGTCGAGCGTCACTTTCCCCCGCTCGCCAAGATCCGCATGGACGAGTTGGTCGCCAATCTCATTGAGGCGTATCGCCGAAGCATTTCGAGCCTCGAGTGGATGACTCCCGCCACGCGCGAACGCGCGTTGGAAAAGCTCGCCGCCTTTACGCCCAAGATCGGATACCCAGTCAAGTGGCGTGACTACTCGTCCTTGGAAGTCGACCCCGAGAGTCTGATCGCGAACGTGCGTAACGCGAACGCTTTTGAGTTTCACCGCGAACTAGCCAAGATCGGCGCTCCCATCGATCGCGACGAGTGGTTCATGACGCCCCAGACCGTGAACGCGTACTACAACCCGGGTTTCAACGAGATTGTCTTTCCCGCGGCGATTCTCCAGTGGCCCTTCTTCGTGGCCGATCGCGACGACGCCGCGAACTACGGCGGGATCGGTGCGGTGATCGGTCACGAGATTGGACACGGCTTTGACGACCAGGGTTCGAAGTTCGATGGCACGGGCAAGTTGTTCGACTGGTGGGAGCCGGCCGACCGCGAGGCCTTTGAGGCGCGCACCAAAGCGCTCATCGATCAGTACAACGCTCTCTCACCCCACGAGACCCCCGGTCAACACGTGAACGGTGCACTCACGATCGGTGAGAACATTGGCGATCTCGGCGGTCTCGGAATCGCGTGGCAGGCCTATCTGATCGCCCTCGATGGGGCCACCCCGCCCGTCATCGACGGGCTCAGCGGGGCGCAGCGCTTCTTGCTCTCCTGGGCTCTGTGCTGGCAGTACAAGGCGAGGACCGAAGAGGTTGAACGTCGCCTCGCGATCGATCCGCACTCGCCCCCGGAGTTTCGCTGCAATCAGGTGGTGCGCAACATCGAGACGTTCTACGACGCCTTTGAGGTCACCGAGAGCGACGCGCTCTGGCTAGAGCCCGATCAGCGGGTCTCGATTTGGTGAGATGAACGAACCGATCGAAGAGGCGACCGAGCGAGGCAGCGAGCGCACCGAGTAGGCTGGACGGGTCCGTGCGGGCGCTATTGCCTCGTTTTTTTGTGAAACTTGCCCCGACGGGGCCAGATTTCGTAGGATGGAGGGTCCCCCTCGGACCCGGTCGGGGCTCATTCGATGGTATTCGCTGAAGGAAGAACTGTGAAAACGTACTCGCCCAAGCCCGCGGAGTTGACGCGCGACTGGTTGGTCATTGACGCGGAGGGCCTCGTACTGGGCCGCGTCGCCACCGTGGCCGCGTCCCTGCTGCGCGGCAAGCACCGCACGTTCTTCGCCCCCCACGTCGACACCGGCGATTACGTCATCATCGTCAACGCCGACAAGGTGGTGGTGAGCGCCAACAAGGCGGCGTCGAACTTCCACTACCGCCACTCGGGTTACCCCGGAGGGCTGCGCGCGACGTCGTGGCAGACCTTGATGGACACGGACCCTGAGAAGTTGGTCGCCGACGCCGTGCGCGGCATGATCCCCAAGAATCGTCTCGGACGTGCGCAGATGGGCAAGCTCTTCGTGTACTCCGGCCCCGAGCACCCCCACGCGGCCCAGCAGCCCAAGAGTTTTGACACCTCGGCGATTCGCCGCGGTTAAGGAGCAACGTTGACCACACCCCTCACCCAGTCCACCGGACGTCGCAAGGAAGCCGTCGCGCGCGTTCGCCTGCGTCCCGGCACGGGCACGATCACCATTAACTCGCGCGCCTTCGACAACTACTTCACCTCGGCCACGCACCGTCAGATGGTCATGGAACCGCTGCGACTGCTCGACACCCAAACGACCTACGACATCGATGCGACCATCGAAGGCGGCGGCGTGGCCGGACAGGCCGGAGCGCTGCGCCTGGGAATCTCGCGATCCCTCTTGGAGATCGACGAAGGGGCTCGGCCGGCGCTCAAGAAGGCCGGTCTGTTGACCCGCGACTCGCGCAAGAAGGAGACCAAGAAGTACGGTCTCAAGAAGGCGCGCAAGGCTCCTCAGTACTCCAAGCGTTAATGGGTATGCCCGTGCGCTTTGGCACGGATGGCATCCGAGGACGGGCGAGCGACGAGATTACTCCGGAGCTCGCGTATCGCCTCGGTCGCGCTGTCGCGGTCGTCTTTTCCGTACCGATCTTCGTGGGCTACGACACGCGCGAGAGTTCGCCCAACCTGGCCGCGGCCGTCCTGGCCGGCCTGGCCGACGGCGGAGCCTACGGCGTCAACCTTGGCTACTTCACCACCCCCGGCGTGGCCGTCATCGCCCAGCAGCGCGGAGGGGCCGGGGTGGTCGTGTCCGCGTCGCACAACCCCTACTACGACAACGGACTGAAGGTTCTGGGCCTGCGCGGCGAGAAGTTGGATCACGCCACCGAAGCCGCGGTCGAGAGCGCGTTGAACGTGGCCGAGAGTCCGTCGGTGAGTGTCTTCGAAGCGCGACAGATCGACGAGACCGCACAACACGACTACGTGCGCCGACTGCGCGAACTCGCCCCGGCGGACCTTTCGTCACTGTCGATCGTCGTGGACTGCGCGAATGGTGCGGCTTCGCACGTCGCCCACGAGCTCTACGAGACCACCGGTGCCGCACTCACCTTTCTGCACGATCAGCCCGACGGGCGCAACATCAACGTCGAGTCCGGATCGACGCACGTCGACGCCCTCGTGGCCGCGGTGCGCGATGTGGGCGCGGACCTCGGTCTCGCCTTCGACGGCGACGCCGATCGCTTGATCGCCGTGGACTCCGAGGGGACGGTTCGCGACGGGGACGACCTCCTGGTGCTCTTCGCGCTCGATCGCTCCGAGCGGGGGATCCTCGGTGGTGGGGTCGCGGTGACCTCGATGAGCAATCTCGGTCTCACGCGGGCGCTCAGCGCGGCGCAGATCGAGATCGAACAGACCGATGTGGGGGACCGAAACGTACTGCTCGCCCTCGAAGAGCGCTCGTGGATACTCGGCGGTGAGCAATCCGGACACGTCATCTTCCGAGATCTGGCGCCCACCGGTGACGGGATGCTCACCGGACTGATCTTGGCCGAACTGGTGGCGCGCCGAGGACCTCTCGCGGACCTGGCCGGACGCGCGTGGCGCCGGGTTCCCCAGTCGCTCTTTAACGTGTCGCGGGATCACTTCAGCGACGACGACGTGCAAAAGATCTTCAACGAACTCTTAGAGGACTATGGGGTCGAGCGCACCGACGTGCGGTTACTCGTTCGGCCGTCGGGCACCGAGCCGCTGGTGCGCATCATGATCGAAGCGCTCAACGCAGAGTTTGTCGAGGTCTTCAGCGAACGGTTGACCTCGCTGTACGCCTGAGACCACCGAAAAGCGCGAAAAATCGTCCGAGTAGGCTGATGGTATGTGCGGCATCATTGGAGTGGCGGGCTCCAGCGACACGCTCGACACGCTGCTCGAGGGCCTAGCGCGCCTCGAGTACCGCGGATACGACTCGGCCGGGGTGGCACTCGTGCGCGCCGGGGAGACCTGGCGAGCGCGCACCGCTCAGGGCACCGAGTCGGTCCAGGCCCTCAAGCGCGAGTGCGAAGCCGCTCCGCGGGGTTTCACCTCGGGCATCGGTCACACCCGCTGGGCGACCCACGGCGCGCCCGAAGCGATGAACGCTCACCCTCACCTCGACTGTTCTGGTCACATCGCCATCATTCACAACGGCATCATTGAGAACCACACCGAACTGCAAGAGGCTCTCGAAGCCAAGGGTCACCTCTTCAGCTCGCGCACCGACTCCGAGGTCCTTGCCCACCTCATCGAAGACGAACGCAGGCTGGGTGTCGAGCTCATCGAAGCGGTGCGTCGGAGCCTGCTGGTGGTGCGAGGCGCCTTCGCGGTGGCCGCGGTGGACGCGACCGAGCCCGACGTGATCGTGGCCGCGCGGCGCATCTCGCCGTTGATTGTGGGCACGGCTCCGGGTGTGACGTATCTCGCGAGCGACATTCCGGCAATCTTGGATCGCGCGACGGCCTTTTACGCGGTCAACGACGACGAGGTGGTGCGCCTGGGGCCCGAGGGCTTTCGCGCCATCGACCTGGAAGCCTCGCCCGTTCGCTTGCATCAACTGTCGATCGACTGGGATCTCGAGACCGCCGAGAAGGGCGGCCATGACGACTTCATGACCAAAGAGATCAACGAGCAGCCCGAAGCCCTTCGGGCCACCATGCTCGATCGGCGCCGTCGTGACGGGGTGATCACCTTTGACGAGATGGGCGTCTCAGACGAAGAACTACTCGCGGTCAACCGCGTCGTGATCGTCGCAGCGGGCACGTCGCATCACGCCGCCCAGGTGGCCAAGTACGCCATTGAGCGCTGGGCGCGGGTGAGCACCGAAGTCGACATTTCCAGCGAGTACCGCTACCGCGACCCCATCGTCGAGATTGGCACGTTGGTCATTGGGGTCTCTCAGAGCGGCGAGACGATCGACACGATCCAGGCCATTCGAGAAGCCAAGCGACGTGGCGCGCGGGTAGTGGGCGTCACCAACATCGTGGGGTCGTCACTCTCTCGCGAGTCGGACGCTGTGATCTACACCCGCGCCGGTCTCGAAGTCTCCGTCGCCTCAACCAAGGCGTTCGTCGCCCAGGTCGCGGCCCTCGAAGTGTTAGCGCTGCGGCTCGCCCAGCTACGCCAGACCCTCCCCGAGACCGACATCGACGCGCTCTTTCAGGGTATTCAGGCGGTGGCCAAGCAGGTGGCGACGGCCCTGGAGCGACGCGCCGACGTCGAGGACGTGGCGAAGCAGTTGGTGGGTGCCCGCGACTTCTTCTTCATCGGGCGTCACGCGGGATTTCCCACGGCGCTCGAAGGTGCTCTCAAGCTCAAAGAGCTCTCCTACCTGCACGCCGAGGGCTATCCGGCGGGCGAACTCAAGCACGGACCGCTCGCGTTGATTGAGCCGGGGGTCGTGGTGGTCGCGGTGGTCA
>DATJUR010000125.1:0-8882 GCA_035502215.1 Acidimicrobiales bacterium
CCATAGAGAAGGCTCCCTCGACCCGCGCGAGCACCGAGGCCAGTGCGTCGTCGAGCGCCGCACCGCCTTCTACCTCGCGCGCCAGCAGCTCGGCTACCAGGTCCGAGTCCGAGAGCATGGAGCTGAACTCGATGCCCGCCGCGTCGGCGAGCGCGATCGTGTTCGTGAGATTGCCGTTGTGGGCGATGGCGAAGCCCGACGCGCCCGCCGAACGATAGACCGGTTGGGCGGCCGTCCAGTTTGCCGAACCTGACGTCGAGTAGCGCGTGTGACCGATGATGATCGACGCGTTCAGCGCGCGCAGTGTCGATTCGTCGAACACGTGGCTGACGAGCCCATTGTCTTTAACGACAGTGATCTGCTCGTTGGCGAAGGTGGCCATCCCGGCCGACTCTTGACCGCGATGCTGTAACGCGTACAGCGCGTCGTAGCACAGGTGCGCGACGGGACGACCCGGCGCAACAATTCCGACTACTCCGCAGGCTTCTCTCATGACCTCGAAATGCTAGGGGTCACGGGGCCGGCTCGCACGCGCCCAGTCTCGCATACGAGTCACCCCCACTCACGTCGATTCACTAGTCTGACCCGGTGATTGACTTGCACACTCACTCGACGTTCTCCGACGGCTCGGATACGCCTGGTGAGTTGGCAGCCAAGGCCCACGCGCTGGGTCTTCGCGCCATCGCCCTGACGGATCACGACTCCACCGCCAGCTACCCCGAGATGCAGGTCGCCACCAGCCAGTACGGGATCGAACTCGTTGCGGGCGTGGAGGTGTCATTGCGCGACAACGAGTTCCCCCTGGCACGCCCCGAGCGGCGCGGTGCGCGCAGCGTCCACCTGCTCGCCTATTTCTTGCCGTTAGCGTCCGAGCACCCGTTGCAGCGAAAGTTGGCCACACTGCGCCATGACCGCGACGAGCGCAACCTCGAACTTGTCGAGCGCTTGCGCCAGTTGGGCTTTGAACGCTTGAGCCTCGAGTACCTGAGCGACATGTCGGGCAACCTGCACTCCATCGGGCGACCCCACTTCGCTCGCGCGATGTTCGAACTTCACCCCGAGATCGTGGGCGAGCGCACCGACGAACGCTGGAACCAGGTCTTCGTCGAGTGGCTCGGATCTTCGGGACGGGCCTACATACCCAAGACGTCAATGCCCCTGGAGGAGTTCGTCGACGCGGCCCGTGGCTCGTCCACGGTCTTTTCCATCGCCCACCCGCTGATCAACTACATCGATGACCACACCAGCGGGTCGATCGAAGCGACCATGCCGCGCGTCATGGCCGCGCTGCGCGAGCGCGGGGTACAGGGCGTGGAGGCCTACTACGGCGCCACGAACGAGCCCACGCGCCAGCTCATGGTCAAGCTCACCCGCGACGCCGGAATGATCCCCACGGGTGGCTCGGACTACCACGGGCGCTACAAGATGGACGTCGCCCTCGGCGTGGGACGAACCGGCGATCTTCGAGTGCCCGACGAGATTCTCGACGAGCTCAAGGCGGCGCGCCCCTAGACGACCTCGAGTGCCTCGGAGAGCGCACCTTCGCGGTGAGCCACCACCTCGTGAACCGAAAGATCAATGACGTCGCCGATCGCCAGGCGGTCCCCGCCCACCAGCCCGAGAACCTGGGCGCGAACGCCCGCCGCGTCGGCGCGAGCCAACAAGGCCCCAGCGTCGCTCGTCGCCAGGACGAATCGTCCGGGGAACTCAGAGAACAGCTCCCGGGGAGAGTCCAGATGCCCCACGTTCACCCCGCGGCGCGTGGTCGCGGTCATCTCGGCCAGGGCGACGGCGAGCCCACCGCCGCCCACGTCGTGCACGGCGCTCAGGTCACTAGCTCGCCCGGCGCAGATCGTCGCGACCTCGCGGGCGATGAACGAGACGCTCTTGGCGAATGCGTCGAAATCGACGTCGAAGAGACGTCCCCCGCGCCGATCGTGTCGCGTCGCCCAGCGCGATCCGCCGAGGGGAAAGGCCTCGTCGCCTACGGCGTGGCGGTCACCCACGAGCACGAGCGCGTCGCCGTCGCGCCAGTTCCAACCCGGCGGCGGCGCAACGAGGTGCTCGATCACGCCGAGCAACCCGATCACCGGGGTCGGATCGATATCGCGACCGCCGCTTTCGTTGTAGAGCGAGACGTTGCCGCCGATGACCGGCAGACCGAGACTCTCACAGGCCTGGGCCATCCCTTCGATCGACTCGATGAGCTGCCACATCACCTCGGGGTGCTCGGGGTTGCCGAAATTCAAGCAGTTCACCACCGCCTTGGCGCTCGCCCCCACACAGGCCAGGTTCGCCACGCCCTCGGCGACGCTGTAGGCCGTGCCCCGACGCGGATCGAGCGCGCACCAGCGCGGATTCGAGTCGGTCGACAAGCCAATGCCCTTGGCCGAGGGGGGCAGCCCCGGTCCGGCGAGTCGCAACAGCGCGGCGTCGCGCCCGGGACCCACCACGGTGTTCAAGAACAGCTGGGAGTCGTACTGGCGATAGACCCAGGCGGGGTCAACCAGCAGATCCAAGAGGTCGTCATTCGCCGAGGTGATGGGCTCGTCGAAGGTGGGATCGTCGGCCCAGAGGGCGTCCAAGGACGCGGGTCGTTGGTGAGCACGGTCGTAGAGCGGGGCCTCGTCGGCCAACGCGGCCGCGGGCACGCTGGCCAGGATCTCACCGTCAAAGCCGCGGCGAACGCGCAGCATCGCTCGGGCCACGCCGTCATCTCCCACCTCGGGCTCCACCACGCGGCCCACCACGCTCGCGCGAACTTCCCACTTGTCGCACAGCGCCCGTACGGAGTCGAGGTTCTCGGGGGTAATGATCGCGAGCATGCGCTCTTGAGACTCCGAGGTCATGATCTCATAGGGCGCCATGCCCGTCTCGCGCAGCGGCACCGCCGTGACGTCGACGTCCATGCCCACGCGACCGCGCGCCGCGGTCTCACTCGTCGCGCACACCAGTCCCGCCCCGCCCAGATCCTGGATCCCCACGACGAGTCCCTCGTCGAGCAAAGCCAGACACGCCTCGATCAGGCGCTTTTCTTCGTAGGGGTCACCCACCTGAACGCTCGGGCGTTTGGCCTCATCCAGAGACGCCGCGCCGTCCTCGCCGGAGAATCCCGCCGAGGCCAGCACCGACACGCCCCCGATTCCGTCACGCCCGGTGCGTGAACCTAACAACACGGCCAGGTTCCCCACGCCCGACGCCACGCCGAGTACGAGGCGCTCGGTGGGCAGCGCGCCCACGCAGAGCACGTTGACCAGTGGGTTGCCGGCGTAGCAGTCGTCGAAGGTGAGTTCGCCCCCGACCGTGGGAACGCCCACCGAGTTGCCATAGCCCGAGATGCCCGCGACCACGCCCTCGAGCAGCCAGCGCTGGCGCGCGTCGCTCAGGTCCCCGAAGAACAGAGGGTCCATCACGGCCAGGGGACGAGCCCCCATGGTAAAGACGTCGCGCAGAATGCCGCCCACGCCGGTGGCGGCACCCTGGTAGGGCTCAATGGCCGAGGGGTGGTTGTGGCTCTCGATACGAATGGCGACGGCAATGCCGTCGCCCGCGTCAATCACCCCCGCGTTCTCACCCGGCCCGACGAGCACGTGAGCCCCCGTGGTGGGCAGCCGGCGAAGGTGCAGGCGCGAGGACTTATACGAGCAGTGCTCGGACCACATCACGCCAAAGAGCGCCAGCTCCAAGTGGTTGGGCGTGCGCCCCAAGTCGGTGACGATCTGATCGAACTCGTCGTCGCTCAACCCGAGAGCTCCGTGCAGGCTCAAGGGGGAGTTCACGAACTAAAACTACCTGCCCACCGAGCCGGTCCTAGCGCGACAGCACCGCGAGCGAGGTCGACACGAAGCTCTCGAGTAGCACGCGTCCGTCCTCGCTGCCCAACAACGTCGACATGGCGCGCTCGGGATGCGGCATGAGGCCCACCACGTTGCCGCTCTCGTTCGTGATGCCCGCGATGTCGCCCCGGGACCCGTTGGGATTGTCCTTATAGGTGAGCACGATGCGATCCTGGGCGACCAACTCCTCGTAGGTCGCATCGTCACAGATGTACGAACCCGAAAAGTGATTGATGGGGATGACGAGTTCGTCACCGAGGGTCGCGTGCGAGGTGAGCACGGACTTTTCCGACGTCACGATCAGCGTCGTGGGTTGGCACAAGAACGCGAGCCCTCGGTTCTTTTGCAGTGCGCCGGGTAGCAAACCCGCCTCGGTGAGCACTTGGAATCCGTTACAGATGCCCAGCACCGAACCGCCCTCGTCGGCGAAGCGGCGAACCGCCTCCATCACCGGCGAAAAGCGCGCCAGCGCACCCGGACGCAGGTAGTCGCCGTGCGCAAACCCCCCCGGCAAGATCACGCCATCAAAACCCGCTAAGTCGTTCGTCGAGTGCCAGACGAGTTCGGCCTGGGCACCCAGGCTGGCCACGCCACTGAGCGCGTCGTACTCGCAGTTCGATCCAGGAAAGACCACCACCCCGATACGTGTCACGACAGCGACACCTCGCCCAGACGCACGTGCGCGTCTTCGATCACGGGGTTCGACAGCAGACGCTCGGCGAGCGCGGTGGCCTTGTCCAGCGCGTCCCCCTCGCTCGGTGCGTCAATCGTCATGCGAAAGGACTTGCCAGCCTTGACGTCGCTCACTCCGGTAAAACCCAGGGCGGGCAGGGCTCGTTCGATGGTGGCGCCTTCGGGATCGGCAATGCCGGCGCGCAATGTCACGTCGACAATGACCAGGTAGTTCACTGAGAAAAACCGTACCATTCGTTCAACGAGCGCCCGGTCACGCGCTCGTAGGCACTGACGTATCGATCGGATGTCTCGGCCACGATCTCGGCGGGCACGTCGGGCGGCGGCGGTGTGCGGTCCCAGGACAGGGTGCCCAGCCAGTCGCGAAACGGCTGCTTGTCGAAACTCGGCGGCACCTCGCCGGGTCGCACGGCGTCGGCCGGCCAGATCCTCGACGAGTCCGGCGTGAGCACTTCGTCGCACACGCACAGTTGCCCGTCGACGTATCCCAACTCAAACTTGGTGTCAGCCAAGATGAGCCCTTGGCTCGCCAGTCGTTCGCGGGCTCGAGCGAACAGCGTCAGGCTGATCGCCCGGGCCTCTTCGAGGGCCTCGTCGCCCACGATCTCCGCGGCTGAGGTGAGGTCGATGTTGAGATCGTGGCCAGTCTGCGCCTTGGTCGAGGGCGTAAAGATCGGCTCCGGGAAGGGATCGGTGAGACGCAAGCCCACCGGAGCCGCCATATGGTGCACCGTTCCGTGAGCAACGTACTCGTCGTACGCCTGACCGGCGAGGCGTCCACGCACGATGCACTCGATATTGAGCATCGTGGCGCGCCGGACCATCATCGTGCGTCCGTGCAGCTCGGGTCGATCGAAGAATCCCAGGACCGTGCGATCGATGACGCGGGGATCGCAGCTCACCAGAGCGCTGGGCACGTCCGGGGCCACCTCGTTGACCCAGAAGTCGGTGAGCCCGGTGAGCACGCGACCCTTCTGGGGAATCGGCTCGTTCATCACCACGTCGAAGGCGCTCAATCGGTCCGAGGCGACCATCAACATCAACTCGTCGTCGATCTCGAAGAGGTCGCGAACCTTGCCCGAGTACAAGTGGTGAAGGTCGGTGACGCTCACGACGTCCACGTTAGCGACGACAAGATCCGACGTCGGTGCGCCAAGAGTCGATCCAGGTCGAAGGCGCGCGCGATCTGCTCGTCGGTGAGCTCGACTTCGTCGTCGCCCTCGATGACCTCGCGAAAGTTCCGCCGCTGATCGATCGCCGAGCGAGAGTCGCGTTGCACGATGCGGTACGCCTCGTCGCGATTCATGCCGGACTCGACGAGCGCGCTCAGAACGCTCTGGGAGTAGACCAGGCCCAACGAGGCCACGTTGAGGTTGTCGAGGGCTCGATCGGCCTGGACGAGCACGCCCTGGGCCAGCCACGTCGCCTTGCGCAACATGTAGACCGTCAGTTGCAACGCGTCGGGCAAGACGATTCGCTCCACGCTGGAGTGCGAGATGTCGCGCTCGTGCCAGAGGGTCACGTCCTCGAGTCCCGCCTGGAGGTAGCCGCGCAGGACCCGGGCCAGGCCCACCAAGCGCTCGGCCGTCACGGGGTTGCGCTTGTGGGGCATGGACGAGGATCCCTTTTGACCTTCGGCGAAGGGCTCTTGCATCTCACCCACCTCACTGCGCGAGAGCAGGCGAACCTCGGTGGCGAAGGTCTCGATCGAGGTGCCGATGGCCGCACACGCGTAGAGAACCTCGGCGTGGCGGTCCCGGGCGATGACCTGGGTCGCAGGCACGGGCGTGAGGCCCAGATGCGCACAGACGTACTCTTCTACCGCGGGATCGATGTTGGAGTACGTGCCGACCGCCCCGCTCAGTTTGCCCACCGCGATGGCCGCGCGCGCGCTGCTGGCGCGCGCCAGATCCCGGTCGAGCTGGAGGGCAAAGAGTGCGAACTTCTGGCCGTAGGTCGTGGGCTCGGCGTGCATGCCGTGGGTGCGCCCGAGGATCGGGGTGTCGATCGTCTCGATCGCGCGTCGCGTGAGCGCATCGCGCAGCGCGGCGACCTCAGTGAGCACGATGTCCATCGCCCGGCTCAGGCAGTAACACAGGGCCGTATCGACAACGTCGGAGGATGTGAGCCCAAAGTGCACCCACGCACCCTCGGGCATGCCGACGCGTTCTTGGACCACGTCGACGAACGCAGCCGTGTCGTGATTGGTGATCTCTTCTCGCTCGTTGACCGCCGCGACGAAGGCGGCGTCGACCACCGGGCGGCGCCCGCGCAGCGCCGCGGCGTCAGCCACGGGTATCACGCCGAGCTCGCCCAGTGCCTCGGCCGCTAAGAGCTCGACCTCGAGCATCGTGTCAAAGCGCGTCTCGTCACGAAAGAGTTCGGCCACGTCGGCGGGCGCGTATCTCGGTATCACGTCTCTCCTTGGCTCGCGACAAGGGCGATGTCGCTGCGGCGAACGCTTCCCGGAAAGGTTACGAGACCCGCCGCCGCGTACGCCCGCTCGCGGGCCTCGGTGATGGTGTCGCCCAAAGCCGTGACCGCGAGCACGCGACCGCCGTTGGTAAGGAAGCGACCTTGGTTGTCGCGCGTCGTGCCCGCGTGAAAGATCGTGACGTTGTCCAGTGGGGTCGCGAGCTGACCGTCGGCGCCCAATCCTTCGATGACGTCGCCGGTGCGCGGGGCTTGGGGATACCCCTCGCTCGCCAGCACCACCGACACACTCGCTCCGGTTGGCTTGGCGCTCGCGCCCGCCAAGCGACCCTCGCCCGTACGCGCGAGCAAGTCGTAGAGTCCCGCCCCGTAGAGCGGAGCGAGCACCTCGGTCTCGGGGTCGCCAAAGCGCACGTTGTACTCGAGCAGTTTGGGTCCCGAGGAGGTCATCATGAGTCCGGCGTACAGGACGCCGCGAAACTCGATGCCCCGAAGCGTTAGTTCCTTAAGCGTCGGGGTGACAATCGTGCGCATCACCTCGTCGAGAGAGGCGTCACTGAACGAGGACATCGGCGCGTAGGCGCCCATGCCGCCCGTGTTCGCACCCGTATCGTGGTCGCCGGCGCGCTTGAAGTCCTGGGCGCTCGCCAGCACCACCGGGTCCGTTCCGTCATAGAGCACGTGCAGCGAGCACTCCTCACCCGCGAGACCCTCTTCGAGCACGACCGTGCGCCCGGCCGCGCCGAAGGCCTGGCCCGACAGCTTCTCGGCCACGTCCTTTTTTGCCTCGTCGAGATCGCTGGTCACCAGCACGCCCTTGCCGGCGGCCAATCCGTCGGTCTTGATCACGTAGGGAGGAGTCATCGTGTCGAGGTAGCCCGTTGCCGCGGCCACGTCACTGAAGATTCCGTACTGGGCCGTCGGCACGCCGGCCACCGAGAGGAACTCCTTCATAAAGGACTTGGACCCCTCGAGGCGGGCTCCGGCCACCCCCGGTCCCACGACCACCTTGCCCTGGGCGCGCAGACGATCGGCGAGGCCCTCGACGAGGGGGGCTTCGGGGCCAATCACGAAGAGGTCGGCGTCGAGTTCGGTCGCGGGCGTCGTCACACAGCTCAGTCCGTGAGCGGCGATGCCGTCGTTGCCGGGCGTGACGGTTATCTCAGCGCACTGGGCGAGCACGTGGGCCAACGCGTGCTCGCGCGCGCCCGAGCCCACCACGACACAGCGCGTCACGATGTGCGCACGAACTGTTCGCGCTCGGGTCCGACCCCGACGACCGAGATCGCAACCCCGATCCTCTCTTCGAGGAAGCGTACGTAGTCCAACGCCCGCGTGGGCATCTGATCGACGTGCGTGGTGGAGGTGAGTTCGCTCTCCCACCCGCGCAGGGTCTCATAGACCGGGGTCACCTCGTGGAGCACCGACTGGTGAAAGGGCATGTGGTCGTAGCGCACACCCTCGTGCTCGTAGGCCACGCACACCTTGATCTCGTCGAACTTATCGAGCACGTCGAGTTTGGTCAGGGCGATCTCGGTCAGGGAGTTGAGGCGTACCGCCTGGCGCGCCATGACGACGTCGAACCAGCCCACCCGACGACGCCGGCCCGTGTTGGTGCCGAACTCGTGCCCGGTCGCCACGAGGTACTCGCCCGTCTCCCCGTCCACCTCGGTGGGAAAGGGTCCCGCGCCCACGCGCGTCACGTAGGCCTTGGCGATGCCCACCACCGAGGTGATGTCGCGCGGACCCAGTCCCGAGCCCACGCACGCCCCGCCCGCGACGGGATTCGACGACGTCACGAAGGGGTACGTACCGTGGTCGAGATCGAGAAACGTGGCCTGAGCGCCCTCGAGCAGGATGCGCTCACCAGCGTCCAGCGCGTCGTGCACCAGGCCAACGGTGTCGCCAATCATCGGAGCC
>DATJUR010000126.1:0-3193 GCA_035502215.1 Acidimicrobiales bacterium
AGGAGGGCGGTGGCGATCGTCATGCCGCCGACGGCCACGATGGCGCCATCGTGTTGAGACTTGAGGGTCCTGGCGACCTCGTCGAGTGGCCCCGACATCACCGTCGCGTTCCAACCCGCCGAGGTCAACGTGCGTGAGACGACCACCTTAGGCAGCCGATTCATGCCGGCCGCGTAGTCGCGAAACGTTGCCGGTTGACTCTCGTCGTCGGCCATCGCGGGCCAGAACGATGAGTTGTACTCAAAGGCGCGTCGTCCATAGAGAAGGAGATGACCGTCGCGCGCGTTTGCCTCGGCCCAGTACGTCTGGAGGTCCGATGACCACGACGGCCCGATCATCGCGCCGTCACTGGACTGCGTAAAACCGTCGAGCGTCATAAACATGGCGAGAACTAGTGAACCCACGGCTGAACTCCTTTGGAAAATCCTTCGAGTTAAACGACATCTTGGCAAATGTGAAGACGTGTCACTCGCTGGGTCTCATAAAACGATGTGAACAGGGCGGCATATGAATTGTTGTCGCTGAGTTGTGGGGAATGAACGAGGCCGTTCGTAGCGTTTTTTGTGTCGTTCGCCGTGATCGCGGCGAACGCATAAGGGAGGCGATCGTATGTCCATCACTGAGTTATCACTCACCTCGTCGGCGATCGTGGGTCGCGCGCGTAACACGGTGCGCTGCGTCACGCGCGTCATGGCGAGCGCATCACTGGTGAGTCTCATCGCGGTTCTCGTGGTGAGCGGAGGTTCGGCCAGCGCGGCGCCGACTCTTCCTCGTCTCGGTCTCGCCGCTCGCTACGCGATTCTCGCGGAGTCTGGGGTGACCACGACAGGAGTGTCGCACGTGACGGGCATTGTCGCGAGTCTGGCTCCTGTCAGCGCGTCCGACGCAGGCTCCTCGGGGCTCGTTGGGGGCTTGGCGGGCACGCTGAACGATCTTCTGGGCTCAACGAGCATCGGGGTCACCTCAGGCTCTCTGGGAGTGCGCAACGCGGAGTTTCTGGCGTACCAGTCGGCCGAATCGCTCGCGCCCACCCACGTCTTTGGCGGTGCCTCACTCGCCGGCGTCACACTTAGCCCGGGCGTGTACGCGTGGCCCGGATCGCTTTCGTTGGGCGCGGGGGTGACGTTGAACGCACGAGGAGACCGCGACGGCGATTTCATCTTTCAGATTCCGGGTACTTTTTCAACACTTGCCCACGCTGCCCTCACCCTCACCAACGGTGCCCAAGCCAGTCACGTCCTGTGGCAGGTAGGAGGAGACGCGATCGTCGCAGCGTCGACATCGCTCGCGGGCACGATCCTGGCTGAGGACGACATCACGCTCGAATCGGGTACTCGGTTGCTCGGACGAGCCCTGTCCTTGGGAGGACTCGTCAATCTCGATGCGAGCACCGTGACGTTGCCGCCCGCGGCGGGTGTGGTGCGCTCTGCGGTGGGCACCGTGGCCTCCAGCGCGGCATCGGCGGTGCCTTCGAGCGGCGCGGGTATCACCGCCGCGACACCGAGTTCAACCCCCGCAACCGGCGCCGGGGTCACCGGCCCCTTGGCGTTGCCAGTGATTCCTCTGGCGTCGATCGCGGTGCCCGATCTGGCGGTTCCTGAGGGCGAGGTAGCTCACGTGTCGTCCCTCCCCAGTGCCCTGGGCGTCATACCCCTCGAGTCCCTGACGTCGCCCGTGACGCTGCCGACCAGCTCGTCCACGGCCGCAAGCCCATCGTCCTCGACCCTGACGCCGTCACTATCGCTGGGCGAGGTGAACGTGCCGTCGCTCTCTCTTCCCAGCACGTCGTCTGTGGTGCCCTCTACGACACCTCTCGTCTCGAACCTAGAACTGCCGTCGGTGTCCCTTGCCCCTAACCTTGCGACATCTCCGGCGAGTACGAGTCCCTCGGGCCGGGGAACGCTCACGCACGTACGCGCCAAGCCCTCGGCCTCGAGGGGTGGTGTGCCGTCATCACACGCGAAAACCGGCTCAAGCTCAACTCCCTCGGGCACCATCATTCCGCTCGGCGCGCCCCAGACTGGCTTAGGTGCAGCCCTGGGGTCATTGGGGACGTTGCGTCTCGTGATCGCGGGCGCGGCAATGGCACTGGCTGCGGGCTTTGCGTTACTGGGCCTTCGGCGTCGGCACGCCCGTGGCTGGCGCTAACTCCACGCCGTCTCGCGCTGGACGCGCGCGGGTCGCGAAGTACTGGTGCGCGAGCGTCGCCGCCCTAGCGGTGGCGCTCGGCGCACTGGTCATTGGTCACGCTCCGGCGAGCGTGGTGCCAGTTGCGGTGCTCTCCCAGGCTGGTCCGACTCGCGCTCACGTCGCTACGTTTATGGCGGTGCCCCGTTCGGGGCCCGAGGAACTCCTCATCCCCGCTCTGGGTATCCATATCCGGGTGGGGCGTCTGGGGCTGCAGCCCGACGGAGCGGTCGAAGTGCCCGCGACCACCCACACGGTGGGCTGGTTCGATCGCGGAGTCACGCCCGGCCAGGTCGGCTCCGCAGTGATCTTGGGTCACGTCGACTCGTACCTCGGTCCGGGAGTCTTCTTTGACCTCAAGAACCTCAAGGCCAACGACCGCATCACCGTGATTTTGTCGGATGGGATAGTGACGCGATTTCGCGTCACGGCGGTGATGCAGTTCGCTAAGACCTCCTTTCCTGACCAGCTCGTCTTCGGTTCGCACGGGGTTCGCGCACTGCAGCTGGTCACGTGTGGAGGACCGTTCGACTCATCGACGGGCCACTACCTCGCCAACGTCGTGGTCTTCAGTCAACTCGTAAGCGTGGCGCGACCGACGAAGTAGGGTCAAGATCGTTGGCACCTGTTCGGTGGCGAACGAGAGGGGCGAGGTGAGTGGCGACAGCGAGGGCGTGAACGAACCAGTGGACAACGCCGGGGGCGTGGCGTCGAGCCCGAGTGATTTGGCCCCGAGCGACCAGCACGCCGTCGGCCACACGCGGACCTCCGCAGCGTGGGTTGCGACGGTGGTGGTCGTGCTGTTCTTGGTCGCTCTCATCGACTTCATCGCCCAGAACACTCGTCACGTCCGCGTCGAGTTCTTCGGCCTCCACGGCGCGATTCCCGTCGCCGTGGCGCTGCTTGCTGCGGCCGTGGCGGGTGCCATCGTGGTCCTGGCCATCGGGGTAGCTCGCGTGGCCCAGTTGCGGCTCTCGATGCGCCGTACTCGACGCGGCTTCCGGGA
>DATJUR010000127.1:0-4005 GCA_035502215.1 Acidimicrobiales bacterium
GTCTCCCACCAACATGGTCATCGCTCGACCGTGCTCGGCCACCCGTCGAATCAAGATGTCACTCGCCTCGTTTGTGCCATAGGTCGTCTTGAGCGCGCGCGCTGAAGCATCCAGGAGCGGAGCGAAGAGGTCGGTGGCAAAGACTGACTCGACGCCGTTCAGCACCGACAGCACCCTCTCGAAACCCGCACCGGTGTCGATGTTCTTCTTGGGCAGATCGATCATCGTTCCGTCGAACTGGCGCTCGAACTGCATGAAGACCAGGTTCCAGATCTCGACGTAGCGATCTTCGCCCCCAAGGGCTGGTCCGCCCTGCGCGCCGAACTCGTCGCCCTTGTCGTAGAAGATCTCGGAGTCATAGCCGCACGGCCCCACGTCACCCATCGCCCAGATGTTCTCTTCACCCATGCGCTGGAGGCGCTCCTTGGGCAGGCCAACGCCGTTAAGCCAGATGTCCGCCGCCTCGTCGTCGTCCTCGTGCACGGTCACCCAGAGCCGAGCGGGATCGAGGCCAAAGCCCTCGGTGACCAGCTCCCACGCGTAGCTGATGGCTCCCTCTTTGAAGTAGTCACCGAAGGAAAAATTGCCCATCATCTCGAAAAACGTGAGGTGACGCTGGTCGCTGCCGATGACGTCGATGTCCGGAGCGCGAAAACACTTCTGGATCGAGACCGCCCGGTCAAAGGGCGCCAGCTCCTCCCCGGTGAAGTAGGGCTTGAAGGGCACCATGCCCGCAACGGTGAACAGGAGGGTGGGGTCGTGGGGAATCAGACTCGCCGATGGGACCACGGTGTGTCCGCGCGCGGCGAAATAGTCCAAGAACAGTGAGCGCAGTTGGGCCGCTTCCATCCGAGTTACTCTACCGGCGCCTCGGGTTCATCCTGGTGGGAGCGGCCAGTTCGCAGCCGCCACATCTCGGCCAGCGACGATTCTTGACCGTAGGGTGAGGGTTCGTAAAACGTGGCGTCTTTCCAGCGATCGGGGAGGTACTGCTGGTCGACCCAGCCGCCCGGGTAGTCGTGCGCGTACTGGTACTCGGTACCGTGACCAATTTTCTTAGCGCTTCGATAACTCGCGTCGCGCAAGTGCGCGGGCACCTCGACCAGACCACCGGACTGCACGGCCGACGTCGCCGCGCCCAATGCGCGCGTAACCGAGTTGCTCTTGGGCATCAAAGACAACGTCACCGTGGCGTGGGCCAGGGTCAGGCGGGCTTCGGGTAGTCCCACAAACTCCACGGCTCGCGCGGCCGACTCGGCGACTAGGAGGCCCAAGGGAGCGGCCAGTCCAATGTCCTCACTAGCCAAGATGACCAGGCGTCGCGCGATAAAGCGCGCGCTCTCGCCGCTTTCGAGCATCGAGACCATCCAGAACAGTGCGGCGTCCGGGTCGGATCCCCGCACCGACTTGATGAACGCGCTGATCTGGTCGTAGTGGGTGTCGGCCGACTGGTGATACAGGCGTCCGTCCCGGGCCCGCGCCACGTCTTCGAGTTCGACCACGACCGGATCGCTGGTCGCACTCGCCAGAGTGATGGCTGTGTCCAGCGTGGTGAGTGCGCTTCTCGCATCCCCGTCCGCCGAGGCGGCGATCGCCTCGCGCGCAACGTCCGAGATTGACGCCCCGCGCAGCTCCAGGCCCCGTTCGAGCAAGGTGACGAGCTCGTCGTCGCTGAGAGGACGCAGCCGCCAGAGTGTCGAGCGACTCATGAGCGCGGCGTTCACCTCGAAGTACGGGTTTTCGGTCGTGGCCCCGATCAAGACCACCACACCGCTTTCGGTGGCCGGCAACAGCAGATCCTGCTGCGCCTTGTTGAAGCGATGCACCTCGTCGATGAAGAGCACCGTCTTGACTCCCCGTTCGCCGAGGCGTTCGCGAGCCCGGGCGATCGCCTCGCGCACGTCCTTCACACCGCTCGTCACCGCCGAGAGACTCTCCATCTCGTATCCGGCGGCGCCGGCAAGTATTCGCGCCAAGGTGGTCTTGCCCGTACCGGCGGGTCCCCAGAGAATCATCGAGGTGAGTTGACGAGTCTCGACCAGTCGTCGCAGCGGTCCTTGCGGGCCGACCAGATGGTCCTGACCGACGATCTCATCGAGCGTCTTGGGCCGCAACAGTTCGGCGAGAGGCGCGGCCGTGCGGAGGCGCTCGCTCGCGGCTTCGTCAAAGAGTGACGTGGCTCACGTCGCTTTCGTAAAGCGCACGTGCAGATCGCGCAACTGGCGCTCGGTGATGTTCTTAGGCGCGCCCGTCATGAGATCCGCGCCGGACTGGGTCTTGGGAAACGCGATCACCTCACGAATATTTTCCTCACCCGCGAAGATCGCCACCAGCCGGTCAATGCCGAAGGCGAAGCCCGCGTGGGGCGGAGCACCGTAGCGAAACGCGCCCAGGAGAAATCCGAATCGATTCTGCGCTTCCTCGTCGCTGATTCCCAAAGCCCGAAAGACGCGGGACTGGATATCGGCGCGGTGAATGCGTACCGAACCACTCCCCAACTCCCAGCCGTTGAGCACGAGGTCGTAGGCCTGAGCGCGCACCGACAGGGGATCGGTCTCGAGCAATGCGAGGTCCTCGGGGTGCGGCATCGTAAAGGGGTGGTGGGCGGCCACGAGATTGCCGTCCTCGTCGCGGCCCTCGAACATCGGAAAGTCCGTCACCCAGATGTAGTGGTGGGGACCTTCGCCCACGGGGGGCGACCCGATCGCCACGCGCAACGCGCCCAGCACGTGACAGGCCACCTCGTACTCATCGGCCACCACCAAGACCAGATCGCCCTCGAGCGCCCCGTCCACGCTGGACAGAGCAATCGCTTCGTCCTCACTGAGGAATCGAGCGAGCGGCGAGTCGAGGCCATCGCTCGTGACCCGGAACCACGCAAGTCCCTGGGCGCCGAGGTTCTTCGCCTGGTCAGTTAGTTGATCCAGGCGCGAACGGGCAAAGGACGCCCCACCTGGCACGCGCATCGCCTTGACCACGGGAGCCGAGAATGCTTTGACCTCGCTTCGCGCAAACACCTCGGATAGATCAACGAGCGTCATGCCAAAGCGCAGGTCAGGCTTGTCGGTGCCGTAGCGGTCAAGCGCGTCAGCCCAGGTCATCGTGCCGATCTCTCCCGGGCGCACGCCGGTCGCCGCTTCGGCCGCATCGAGCACGGCGCGCGACACGAAGGCGAACACGTCGTCTTGGGTCACGAAGCTGGCCTCGATGTCCATCTGGGTGAACTCAAACTGTCGGTCCGCGCGCAAGTCTTCGTCGCGCAGGCACCGGGCAATCTGGTAGTACCGATCGAGCCCGCCCACCATGAGGAGTTGCTTGGCGATCTGGGGGCTCTGGGGAAGTACGTAGAACTCACCCGGATTGAGGCGTGAGGGAACAACGAACTCGCGCGCGCCCTCGGGCGTCGGCGCCCAGAGCAGTGGCGTCTCCACTTCGCAGAAGCCCTGGTCGTCCATGGCTCGGCGAAGGGCCGCGTTCACCCTGGCACGCGTGCGCAAATTCGTCTGCATCGGCTCGCGGCGAATGTCGAGGTAGCGATACTTGAGGCGAACTGCCTCGTCAATTTCAACACGGTCGTCGAGTTGGAAGGGCGGCGCTTCGGCGATCGCCAGAACCTCGACCTGGCAGTCCGAGAGTTCAACCTGACCCGTAGCCAGGCGCTCGTTGACGGTTCCCTCCGGGCGCGGTGTGACCGTTCCGGTGACGCGCACCACGTACTCGCTGCGCACATCAACCGATCCCTCAACGACAACTTGAACCACGCCGGAGCGATCGCGAATGTCAAGGAACGCCAGGTGCTCGCCGTGCTCGCGGCGTTTGGCCACCCATCCGCACACACTGACGCGCTCGCCGACGTGGTCCTCATTCACCGAAGCGCACAGCAGGTCGCGCAAACTCGTGGCTTCAACGTCTGGGGACATGTTCACTTCACTTCGTCAATAGTTCGGCGATCGCCGAAACGACCGCCCCTTGACCAACGCGCTGTTGCGTTTGATCAAACTCCTG
>DATJUR010000128.1:0-17400 GCA_035502215.1 Acidimicrobiales bacterium
CACCCAGAGACTCTGATCATCCACGGCCAGACCGATCGGAGCAACGAACTCCCCAGCCCGCGAAATGTTACGCACCAGAGCGCCACTCGCGGCGCTGATCTCACTGAGCGAGTTACTCGCTTCGTTGGCGACCCAGACCCAATTTCCCGAAACGGTCACGTCGACGGGGTTATCGAAGTGCCCGAGCGACGCGCTCACTACCCGAATCAGAGAGCCGTTGATGGCGCTGATCTCGCTCAGGCCTCCCGTCTCGTTCGCCACCCATAAGTACGGGCCCGAAAAGGCAAGCCCGATGGGATCGGAAAAGTGGTACGACGGACCCTTCACAATGCGCTCGAGCGCGCCGGTTTTCGCATTGAGCTCCGTGAGAGAGTTCCCGGTCTTATTGGCCACCCACACGTTCGAGCGGTTGGCGCTGATGGCGATTGGCGTGTCGAACCCGTCCGTGGTGTCGGCGAGTGTGCGCACCAGCGCCCCGCTCGCAGCGTCAAACTCACTCACGCTGTTCCCCTCGGCGTTCGCCACCCAGACGTGGCTGCCGCTCGCGGTGATGCCCAGCGGTTGATCCAGGGCGGCCAGGCGAGTGGCTCCCGAGGGCGACGAGCTCGATAGCACCGCGCAGAGCATGACGAGGGTCGTCGACGCGACGGCGAGAATCTGACTGTTCGCTCGCCGCACTGATTCTCCCGTCCTCGACGCAACCGTCAGTGCGTCAGCCTACAAAAACGTCCCGTCGCTTCGCACTCACCCACTCGGGTCAATACTGAATGAGCATCGTAATGAATGCGACAGCGATGATCGCGAGCAGCACGTCGATCGAGCGCAGCAGCTTGAGACCCAGCTCGCGCGGTGCCGTGCCGTCGCGAGCAACCGCGAGCGCGACCAGGCGCTCCTCGGGCAACGTCCTGGCCTCGAGGTGTCCGGCCGCGGCGAGGTAACAGACCAGACCCACGATCACCCACGCGTGGGTGATGGACACCGACGAACCGCCACTAGCCACCATGATGAGCCCGGTGATGGGTAGCAGGTGCATGAGGCGCGCCGCCCAGTTTCGGTGCGCGGGAAAACGCAGCGCTTGGGTGGCGCTGTCAGCTCCGCGCACCACGCTGAGTGCGGCCAGGCGCATGGCGATGAAAACGACAATGGTGGCCACGGCCGCGAGAATGTGAACGACAAAGACGATGTCGTAGGCGACCGACGTAGCGAACACGATCTCCCCCGCTGGTCCCTAGGCCGCCGCGCACTCAAGCAAATCGTTCAACGCTCGCACCCAGAGCACTCAGACGACCCACGAAGTCGTCATATCCGCGGTCCACGTGTTCGAGCCCTTCGACCGTGGTCTCACCCTCGGCCACGAGACCCGCGAGCACCAGGGCGGCCGCGGCGCGGATGTCGCTCGCACGAACCCTCGTTCCCGTGAGGCGGTCGACCCCGCGGATGAGGGCGTGGTGTCCTTCGGTCGTAATGTTCGCCCCTAGTCGCACTAGTTCATCGACGTAACGGAATCGTCCCGCGAAGAGGTTCTCGGTCACGACCGAGACTCCTTCAGCCACGCTCAACGTAGTGGTGAGGATCGGCTTATAGTCCGTGGCGACCCCCGGATACGGCAGTGTTGAGATGTCCACCGCGCGAAGGGGTCTCTGGGAGCGAACGGCAACGCCGACGCCCGCGGTATCGACCTCGGCCCCCATCGCTTCGAGTTTGCGCAGAAACATCACCATGTGGTCGGCTCGCGCGTCGACCACCCGCACCGAACCCTTCGTGATCAGCCCCGAGGCGAGGTACGTGCCCGAGACCACGCGATCGGTCACCACGCGGTGCGTAGCCGCGTGCAACTCACCGACGCCGTCGATGGTCAATAGCGACGTGCCAAGGCCCTCGATCGACGCGCCCATGGCGATGAGCTGGCGACCCAGATCCTCGACTTCGGGTTCGCGCGCCGCGTTGTCGATGATGGTACGACCTTCGGCGAGCACCGCGGCCATGAGGAGATTGTCAGTGGCGGTGTGGCTCGGGTACTCCAGTGTGATCCGCGTCGCCTTCAGTCGCGGCGACGTGGACGTCGCGTGAATCGACGTTCGGTCATTGCGAAACGTCGCTCCCATAGCGCTGAGACCCTCGGTGTGAAAGTTGATCGGGCGCTGGCCGAAATCGTCGCCACCGGGCAACGCCATGTTGGCCTCACCACAGCGAGCGAGCAATGGTCCGAGCACCACGATCGAGGCTCTCATCGCCTCGAAGAGGTGAGAGGGAGCCACGGGGTGAAGGTGGTCGGCGGCCGGAACACGAATGAGCAGTTCGTGCTCGCCGGGCGAGCTCACCGAGCATCCCAGAGCGTCGAGTAACTCGCTCATCACCGACACGTCGCTGATCTGAGGAACATTGCTCAAATGGTGAGTTCCCGACGCTAACAAGCAGGCCGCCATCTGCTTGAGCACTGCGTTTTTGGCCCCGTAGGCTGTCACCTCGCCCTCCAGGGGGCCAGCGGGCTTTACCACCAGAGAACTCACCCCATCAGTATTGCCGCTTCGCCGGAGGGGCCACTTTTCCCAGTAGAACCTCAAAAAGGGCCGGGCTAGCCTGAGCGTGTGCAGCGACAGCTCTTGCCCGACCGCAACCTCGCGCTCGAGCTCATTCGCGTGACCGAGGCCGCGGCTATTGCGGCGGCTCGCTGGGCGGGACGCGGAGACAAGAACGCCGCCGACGGAGCCGCGGTGGATGCGATGCGCTTCGTTCTCGGAGCGGTCGCGATGGACGGTGTGGTGGTCATCGGCGAGGGAGAAAAGGACGAAGCGCCGATGCTCTACAACGGCGAGAAGATCGGTGACGGTCGACCGCCCCTCGTTGACGTCGCCGTCGATCCTGTGGATGGCACGCGTCTCACCGCGCTCGGACGCAACGGCGCGCTGGCGGTGATCGCCTTGAGTGAGCGAGGCACGATGTTCAACCCCGGGCCCTGCTTCTACATGAAGAAGATCGCGGTTGGTCCGCGTGGTCGAGGCGCCATCGACGTCCAAGCCAGTGCGACCGACAATCTCACCGAGCTCGCCAAGCGGCTTAACAAGCCGGTTCAAGAGATGGGGGTGGTCATTCTCGATCGACCCCGCCACGACGACCTCGTCGCAGAGGTGCGTGAGGCCGGCGCGCGGGTGATCTCGATCACCGACGGCGACGTGGCGGGCGCGATCGCCACCGGCTGGCCCGACTCTGGCGTCGACTTGCTGGTGGGCATTGGCGGAACGCCCGAAGGGGTCATCGCCGCCGCCGCTCTCAAGGGTCTCGGCGGTGAGATCCAAGGGATCCTGCACGCCAACGACGACGAGACTCGGCGTGACGCCGAAGCCCTCGGTTACAGCTTTTCGCGCGTTCTGACAACCGAGGATCTGGTGGCCGGGGACAACTGTTTCTTCTCGGCGACCGCGATCACCGACGGCGACTTTTTGCGCGGCGTTCGCTTCTACGACTTCGGCGCCACGACCCAGTCGCTCGTCGTGCGCTCGCGCACGGGCACGATCCGCACCATCGAGACCTTCCACCGTCACGACAAACTCCAGGAGTTCTCGACCTCTGGCTTCTAGAGTGAGCGCGAATGCCCGCGCACCAGCGAAGTGCCATTGTTCACAAGAGCGCCCGTTGTCGCTGGTAGGCCCGCCGATCTAGTCTTCGCGCTATCTACCCGCATCGCGCTGGCATCGAGCCAATAAGGAGGGGACGATGAAGGTATCGCAGCTACTGGCCGCCAAGGGACACGACGTGGCCACGATCTCCCAGGAGAGGTCGGTCAAGGACGCCATCGCACTGCTCAAAGAGCGAGGCATTGGAGCACTGGTGGTCACCGGAAAGACTCCGCCGCTGGTGGGCATCTTTTCCGAGCGCGACGTCGTGCGTGCGCTGGCGTCGAGCGGTGAGAAAGCGCTCACCCTCAAGGTGTCCGAACTGATGAGCCACGACGTGGTGACCTGCAAGGAGACGACCGAAATCACCGACGTCATGACCATGATGACCGATCACCGCATCCGCCACGTACCGGTGGTCGAAGACGATCACCTCGTCGGGATGATCTCCATTGGGGACGCCGTGAAGTCGCGTCTCGATGAATTGGAGAAGGAAAAACGCGACCTGCTGGACTACGTGTCGGGTCGTTAACTACTTCGCGGCCACGCGCAGGCGAAGCTCGGCGCGATCGATCGCCGCTTGAGCGAGGATCTCTTCTCGGCCATCTTCGGCCTTGGTCGCCGCGGCGAGTCGAGCTTCGGCCTCGTCTTTCGCGCGCTGGGCGCGCGCCACGTCAATCTCGGTCGTGCGCTCGGCCACGCTCGCTAGAACCGTGGCGAGCGTCGTGTCGGGCTCGAGCCCCTTGGCGACCTGAAAGAATCCCGTGTGCACCGCGAAGGCGATCTCGCCCTCGTCGCTCGTTTGCACGCGCACGACGCTCGAGACGATGTCACCCACGGTGGCGGTGTGCCCGGCCAAGACGGTGAAGTCACCCTCGGAGGATCGCGCGACTAGGGCGCTGGCCGCTCCGGACCACAGCGCCGCCTCGGGCGAGAGGATCTCAACCTTCAGCGTGGTCATTAGTTCTTCGCCAACTCCGCGGCCTTCTTTTCCACGTCCGCCGCACCGCCGACGTTAAGGAACGCCTGCTCGGGGTAGTGGTCGAGATCACCCTTGACGAGACTCTCGAACGACTCGATGGTCTCTTGGACTGGCACGTTGATGCCGTCAATGCCCGTAAAGACCTTGGACACGAACATCGGCTGAGAGAGGAATCGCTGAATCTTGCGCGCGCGCGTCACGGTGATGCGGTCATCTTCAGAGAGCTCATCAAGTCCGAGGATGGCGATGATGTCCTGGAGTTCCTTATTGCGCTGGAGGATCTGTTGGACTTGGCGTGCGACTGCGTAGTGGCGATCGCCCACGATCTCGGGCGCCAGGATGTTGGACGTCGAAGTGAGGGGGTCGACCGCGGGGTAGATACCCAGAGCCGCGATCTGACGACTGAGCTCGGTGGTCGCGTCCAGGTGCGTGAAGGTGGTAAAGGGCGCGGGGTCGGTGTAGTCGTCGGCGGGCACGTACACGGCTTGCAGTGAGGTGATGGAGTGACCCCGCGTCGAGGTGATGCGCTCTTGGAGCTCACCCATCTCGTCGGCCAGCGTGGGCTGGTACCCCACGGCCGAGGGCATGCGCCCGAGCAACGTAGAGACCTCAGAACCGGCCTGCACGAAACGAAAGATGTTGTCAATGAACAACAGCACGTCCTGGTTCTTCACGTCACGGAAGTACTCGGCCATGGTGAGCGCGGCCAGCGCCACGCGCAAGCGCACCCCCGGCGGCTCGTCCATCTGGCCGTAGACCAACGCGGTCTTTTCGATGACTCCCGACTCGCGCATCTCAAGCAGCAAGTCAGTCCCCTCGCGGGTGCGCTCTCCCACCCCGGCAAAGACCGACACGCCGTTGTGCTGCTCGGCGACTCGACGAATCATCTCCATGATGAGTACGGTCTTTCCCACGCCCGCACCCCCGAAGAGGCCAATCTTGCCGCCTTGAACGTAGGGCGCCAGCAGGTCAACCACCTTGATTCCGGTCTCGAACATGGTGGACTTGGGCTCGAGTTGATCGAAGGCCGGAGCTGAGCGGTGAATCTCCCAGTGGTCCTCTACCTTGCCAATGTCGTCGGAGTCGAGCGGCTCGCCCACCACGTTGAACACGTGTCCGAGCACCGCCTCGCCAACCGGCACACTGATGCCGTGTCCGCTCTGGCGCACGATGGTCCCGCGCACCAGGCCGTCCGTCGGACGCATGCAGATGCAGCGCACTCGACCCTCGCCGATCTGCTGAGCGACCTCGGCTACAACGTTGATGGTCTTGCCCTCGAGTTCGATGTCCATCTCCACGGCGTGGTTGATCTCGGGTAGGGAGTGGGGAGGGAACTCCACGTCGACCACGGGGCCGGCGATGGCGACGACACGCCCCGGCTCCAACTCGGTCTTGTCTGGTGCGATGGTCATATGATTCTCACTTTCCCGAGCGGAGCGCTTCAGCTCCGCCCACGATTTCCATAATTTCGGTGGTGATGGAGTCCTGACGGGCTCGGTTCATCACGCGGGTCAAGGTCTGACCGAGTTCGTCGGCGTTATCGGTCGCGGCCGCCATGGCACGCTGCTGGGACGTATGGAACGAGGCCGCACCTTCGAGCAGGGCGGTGAAGATCTCACTCTCGAGCGCGCGCGGCACCAGGGTGGTGAGCAGCTTCTCCACCTCGGGCTCGAACTCGGTGTAGCCCTGTAGCGTCGTGGGCTCGTCGCTGACCGGCAGTTCGGGCACGACTAGGGGCAACAACTGATCGACGTCCACGGCCTGGGTTCCCGCTGAGTAGTACCGCGTCGAGACGAGAAGCACCTGTTGGGTCTCGCCGGCGAGAAAAGGTCCAATCAGTTGGCTGGCGATCTCTTGGGCGTTCGAGTAAGTCGGGCGATCGACGAAGCCCGCGAAGTGCGCCTCGACGTCGATGCCGCGGTATCGAAAATATGAGCCGGCCTTCTTACCCACGGTGATGAGTTGGGCCCGGGTACCGTCATTCGTGAGTTGGGTGAGAAGGCGCTCGCCCGCGCGCAGCGAGGCGTTGTTGTAGGGGCCCGAGAGACCGCGGTCACCCGTGAGGACCACTACCGTGGCCCGCTCGACCTTGTCGGGCAGGGTGAGGAGCTTCTTGGCTCCCGCTGGATCGCCCAGGGCGGCCTCGAGGATGATGCGCTGCATGCCGAGCCGGTACGGCCGATTCGCCGCGATGCGCGCGATGCTACGAGGAATCTGAGAGGCCGCGATCAACTCCATGGCCTTGGTGATCTTGCGCGTCGAACGTACCGATCGAATGCGTTGACGTAGGATCCGCTCTTGACCGCCGGCCATGACTCCTCCTTCCTCTCGCTCGTGGTCTCTTAGTTGCTGGTCGCGAAGCTCGCGAGGAATGACGTCAACGCGGCGTCCAAGGCGTCGGTGTCGTTGAGCTGCTTGGTGTCGCGAATGTTGGCCAGGATGTCGGCGTGCTTGGCGCGCATGTCGGTAAGGAACTCGGCCTCAAAGCGCGTCACGTCCTCCACCGGAATGGTGTCGAGCCAGCCCTTCGTTCCCGCGTAGATGGCAACGACCTGCTCTTCGACGGGCACCGGAGCGTTCAGTCCCTGCTTCAACAGTTCGGTCAGTCGGTAACCCCGGTCGAGTTGCTGTTGAGATCCCTTGTCGAGCTCGGAGCCAAACGTCGCGAACGCCTCGAGGTCGCGGAACTGGGCGAGGTCGATCTTGAGGGTACCGGCGACGGCGCGCATCGCCTTGATCTGGGCGGCCCCGCCCACGCGCGAGACCGAGTTACCCACGTCGATCGCCGGTCGAACGCCCGAGTAGAACAGGTCCGACTGCAAAAAGACCTGGCCGTCGGTGATCGAGATGACGTTGGTGGGAATGTACGCCGAGATGTCCCCGGCCTTGGTCTCGATGATCGGCAGCGCGGTCAGCGATCCTCCGCCGAGCTCGTCGCTCAACTTTGCGGCGCGCTCGAGCAGGCGGCTGTGCAGGTAGAAGACGTCCCCGGGGTACGCCTCGCGGCCCGGTGGGCGGCGCAGCAGCAACGAGATCTGGCGATAGGCCTCGGCCTGCTTGGAGAGGTCGTCGTACACCACGAGCGCGTGGTCGCCGTTTTCCATCCACTCCTGGCCAATGGCGCACCCGGCGTACGGGGCGAGGTACTTAAAGGGCGCGGGATCACCGGCGCCGGCCACCACCACGACGGTGTACTCCAGCGCTCCGAAGTCTTCGAGCGTCTTGACAGTCTGGGCGACCGATGAGTTCTTCTGTCCAACCGCGACGTAGATGCACTTCACGCCTTGACCCTTTTGGTTCAAGATCGTGTCGATGGTGACGGTCGTCTTGCCGGTTTTGCGATCGCCGATGATCAGTTCGCGCTGACCACGTCCGATCGGGGTCATCGCGTCAATCGCCTTGATTCCCGTCTGGAGCGGCTCGCTCACCGGCTGGCGTCCGGTAATGCCGGGTGCTTGGATCTCCATGCGACGCGTCGTCGCACCCACGAGTGGGCCCTTCCCGTCGATTGGTTCGCCGAGGGCATTCACCACGCGACCGAGTAGCGCGTCGCCCACGGGCATGGAGAGAATTCGACCGGTCGAGCGCACGACCTGCTCTTCTTCAATACTGTCGACCGAGCCCAAGACCACGGCTCCGATCGTCTCTTCGTCGAGGTTCATCGCGAGGCCCACGGTGCCGTCTTCGAACTCCAGGAGCTCATTGACCTTGGCCGAGGGCAGCCCCGACACGCGCGCGATGCCGTCACCGACCTCCACCACGCGACCGACCTGCTCGGCCGCGACGGCCGGGTTGAAGTCGGTGACGTGCTTGCGAAGTGCGTCGGTGATCTCGCTGGCGCTGATGGTGAGCTCAGTCATCACGTATTCCTTTACTTAGTTGTTCCGTTGGAGGGCTGATTCGAGGTCGCGGCCCGAGGCGGCCACGACATCGTGGAGGGCGCCGAGGCGGCCCCTGGTTGACGCGTCAAGTCGCAGGTCACCGATCTCGATGAGGACCCCGCCCAGCAGGGAGGGCTCATCGGCGATCTGAAGTTCGACGTCCTTACCGGTGAGGGCGTGCAGCGAGTCGACGAGTTCGCCCTGAGAGTCCCCCGAGAGTTCACGCGCGGTGTACACCCTGGCGATGCGCCAGTCGCGCGACTGAGCGACGTAGTTCACGAGATAGTCAAGAGTCCCGACAACGTCGCGGGGTCGCCCACCGACGATCGTAAAGCGCGCCAACTCTAGGGCGATTGGGTTGACCTTGCCGTCTAAGAGTTGATCCGTCAGGCCGAGTCGGGCGCCTACGGGCGCTTCGCGGTCCAAGAGAAGTTCACGCAGGCCGTCATTGCCTTCGACGGTGCGAGCCCAGCGAAAAAGATCGTCCTCGATGGAAGAGAAGTTGTCGGTGTTGACGTCCTCGAGGAGCGCATCGGCAAATCCTGACACGCGCCGACGTGCGTCAAGCAGCGAAAGTCCCGGGAGAGGAAAGTCTCCGATGTCGCGCAGGGCCCGCGCGGCGTACGTCAGCTCGCTCACCGCCGCGGGAACCTCCTGGGCGGGCACAGTGCTCGCGGCGTACACCAGGATCCGCAACGCCTCGGGCGAGACCTTGTTCTCGAGCAGATCATGAACCACGAGACCACGAGCCACGTGCGTGATAGAGGTATCGGTAAGCACAGCACTTAAGTCGTCGCGCGATTGAATCGTGGCGTCGAAGGCCTCCAGGTCACCGCTCACGTGCGCGAGCGCGGCCGTGTCGAGACGGCCGAGGACGGCAGCGGCGAAACCTTCGAGCTTGGGCAGCATGACTAGTTGCTCGTCCCCTTGGCGGCCTCGGCGTGGATAGCGGCCACGGCCTCGCGCACGAGGTCCTCGTGGGCGCTCTGGTCCACCTCGCGACCCACGATCTTGGACACGAGGTCAAAGACAATCTCACCTACTCGTGCCGAGGCCTCGTCGACGGCGTGCTGGCGCGCGGACGCCACTTCGCTGGTCGCGGTGGCCACAATGCGGTCGTACTCGGCCTGGGCTCGACCAACCGCCTCGGCCTTGAGTTGATCGGAGGTCTCCTGGGCGCCAGCCACGATGACTCGGGCCTGCTCGCGGGCGTCGGCCAGCACCTTGTCACGCGCGTCGTCGGCCGCGGCCGCTTCGGCTCGCGCCGCGTCGGCCGCCTCGAGCGAGGTGCGGATCTTCTCCTGTCGATCCACCAGCATCTTGTTGATCACGGGAAAGATGAAGCGCTTTGCGATGAGGAATATCGCCACGAAGACGGCCAGCTCCACGAAGAACGTGCCGTTGGGGAGCAGAAAGATTGACGTGCCAATCATCTCGAGAGTCCTTCTTTCATAGAGCGCATGGTCCGCGTCGTTCCGTCGGTCCTATTGCTTCTTGAAGACGTAGACGAAGACCACCATGAACAGCAGGTTGATGAAGTACATGGCTTCGACGAGACCGACGGTCAAGAAGAAGTACGTGCGGGCCTTGTTTTCGATCTCGGGCTGACGCGCGATCGCGGCAATCGTCTGGCTACCCGCCAAGCCGTCACCTATTGCAGCACCGATCGCACCACCACCGAGGGCGAGACCACCGCCGACGAGGGCGCCCGCGTTGCGTACCGCGTCGCTGATGCTCGATGAATCTGTTGCCATTGTTGCTTCCTCCTGGATTTTCCTAGTGAGTCGTCTCTAATTGAGAAGTGTGGTGTTCGTCTTGGTCGTGGCTCATGGCAAACCCGAAGTACAGAATCGTGAGCAGCATGAAGATGAACGCCTGAATTGTGCCGAGCAGTCCCGTGTCGAAAAACTTCCAGGCGATCTCCACGGGCCAGGTCACGTAGACCGGCAGCAGAGTAAGCAGCACGACGACGAAGAGCCCACCCGAGAAGATGTTGCCAAAGAGACGGAAGGTCAACGTGATGGGCTTGGTGACCTCTTCGATGACGTTGATGGGCGCGAGGGCGGCGAACGGCTTGAAGTAGTGCGCGAAGTAGCCCTTGAACCCGCGTGCGCGAAACGACTCGATGTGAACCCAGATGATGACAAAGGCCACGAGCGCCAGAGGCAGGTTCACGTCGCCGGTGGGCGCGGGCAGAATCGCACCCGACGATCCGGGATGCATCGACGTGGGAAGAAAGTCGAGCCAGTTGCAGATCAAGAGAAACAAGAACAGTGTCACACCGAGAGGAACGAAACGCTGACCCTGGGGTCCGATCGCCGAGTCCGCGAGGTCACTGACCTGTTCGACCAGGATCTCCCAGATGAGCTGTAGCTTGCTCGGCACACCCGAGGTTGCCTTGCGTCTCATGGCGAAGCCCAGCCACAGAAAGATCGCGGCGGCAACCACCGTGGAGAGCACGATGTCGTAGTCAACGGTGAGCCCGAAGATGTGCCAGGCGGGGTGCACGCCCACCGAGATCGTCTTCACGGCAAACTGCATCTTCACTGCACGCCTCCCTGGCTGGCCACCACTCGTAAAACGTTGAGAACAAAGACAATCTGATAAAGCACGAGCCCCGACACAATACCTACTCCGAGCGGAGTGTTCAGCCAGAGAAGGACTAGCACAACAGCGGTCAGCGCGCCCAGTCGCGCGATCGTGTTGCTGCCGAGCTGGCGTCGCACGGCCTTGGTGTTCTGCTCACCTCGGACCTCAACGCGTGAGGAACGCCGGGCGAGCTGTCGAAAGTTTTCCATGGCGAGAGCCATGCCGAGCACGAGCCCGAGCGCTCCCAGGGGTGGGGCTACGAAGATCGCGACGAGAAAGCCCACCGCTCCCACCACGAGGGCAGTCAGGGTGGTTCGGCGCAGGAGCCGTGGAAGGGTATCTGTGGGTAGGTTTTCTAACACGGCCGATCAAGTCTAGAGGTAGCGACGAACGAGCTGGATAACGCTCGTCGCGGCCACGACCGTTCCCAACACTATCCCGATCAATAGGCCCCACGGCGCGACGTGCCAGAGGTGATCAAGGTAGAGACCCAGGAGTACCCCGAGTGTGATCAGGATCGCGATCGTCAGGCCCATCGCCGTGAAGGCGGCGAATCCCGGCAGTTCCTTAAGTACCGGTTTCTCCTGATCAGAGGCGTGAGGGGATCCGGGTTCCTCGCTCACCGGCGAACCTCGTCACGCAGTGAAAAGGTCTCCTCTCGACGTCGCTGCAGGCGCCCGCGCAGCGGACTGAACCAGGTGAACAGGGCGATCACCAGGACCGCGACACCGAGGGGAATGAACACGTTGGCCTCCGTGTCAAAGAGTGGCAACAGGACAAAGCCGCACAGTAGCGCCGTCCAGGACCACAGGATGATCACGGTGCGCCGGTGCCCGTGTCCCAACCTCATGAGTCGGTGGTGGACGTGCATCTTGTCCGCCGTCTGGAAACCCTGACCTGAAAGGGTGCGTCGCACGAACGCCCAGGCGGCGTCGAGCAGGGGAACACCCAGGATGAAAAAGGGGATCAACAAGGGCGCGAAGAAGAAAAACGTAACGCCACTCGCCGGTGGGGTGCGACCGCCGATCACCATGGTCGACGCGCTCATCAGGAGTCCGAGCATCATTGCTCCGGCGTCGCCCATGAAGAGCTTGGCCGGGTGGAAGTTGTCACGCAAGAATCCGATGCAGATCCCGCAGGTGAGAGCCGCGATTAGCGGCCCGACGTTGGTTGCGGGCAACAGTCCGAGGTGCTCTAGACGCAGTCCATAGACGCACAACGTGCCCGAAGCGATGGCAACGATGCCCGCGGCCAGGCCATCCAGTCCGTCGATAAGGTTCACCGCGTTCGTGAGTGCAAAGACCCACACCGCCGTGACGACCGGCAGTATCGAGGGCCCGAGCACCACGAAGCCCGCGAAGGGCAACTTCAACTGGTACATCGTGGCCCCCGAGAAGTAGAGGATCGACGCGGCGAGAAACTGGCCCGCCACCTTGGCCGGGGCGCTCATTTCGCGAAAGTCGTCCAGCACCCCGACCACGAAGATGACGCCCGCCGCGAGAAGCACACCCAGCATCTCGTGCGACGACGTAATGACCGAGCGCAACGTGGGGTCCAACAAGGCGACCATGAGCGCCACGCAAAAGCCCACCAGCATCGCCGCGCCTCCCCCATACGGGGTCGCGCGTTCGTGCACCTTGCGCTCGCCTGGTTCGGCGACGTAGCCCACCTTGAGCGAGATCACCCTCGCGATCGGATTGGCGAGCAGGGTCACGATCGCCCCCACCAGAGCGACCACTCCGTAGGCGGCGATGTTGCCCATCTAACTACTGAGCAAAGGTCGCGTACGGATTGAACGTCGCACAGAGGTCACCCACTTCGCGACGAACGTCGCGGAGCGTAGCCTCGTCGTCACGACCGCGCAGGGCTCGGGCCATGAGCGAGGCGATCACTTCGAACTCGCCCTCGCGCATGCCGGCCGTCGTCTCGGCAGCGGAACCCACGCGCAGACCCGACGTGATGAACGCGCTGCGAGGGTCATCAGGTATGGCGTTGCGATTGGTGGTGATCCCGGCGCGGTCGAGGGTCTCCTGGGCGACCTTGCCGGTGAGCTCGGGATCGTAGTCGCGCAGATCCAACAACAGCATGTGATTGTCCGTGCCGCCCGAGACCAATCGGAATCCTTCTTTGGCCAGGGCCGCCCCAAACGCCTGGGCGTTCGCCACGACTTGGGCCGCGTAGGTTGAGAAACTCGGCTGGCTCGCTTCCTTGAAGGCCACTGCTTTGGCGGCGATCACGTGCTCGAGGGGACCGCCCTGCTGTCCGGGAAACACCGACGAGTCAATCTTCTTGGCGTGCTCCTCTCTACAGACGATGGCTCCCCCGCGCGGACCCCGCAGAGTCTTGTGAGTGGTAAAGGTCACCACGTCGGCGAAGGGTACCGGGCTGGGGTGGGCGTGTCCGGCGATGAGGCCCGCCACGTGGGCCGAGTCGAACATCAACAACGCCCCGACCTCGTCGGCGATCTGGCGAAAGGGCTCGGGATCGATAATGCGCGGGTAGGCCGTCGCCCCGGCGACGATCAACTTGGGACGGTGCGAGAGGGCGAGGTCACGCACGTTATCGAAGTCGATGACTTCCCCAAGCGCGTCGGGTCCATCCTCGCGCGGTGTCACGCCATAGGAGACGAACTTCCAGAACTTCGAGGTAATGGACGCGGGCGAACCGTGAGTGAGGTGACCGCCCTGGTCGAGGCGCATCGCCAGGATGGTGTCGCCGGGCTCGAGGAGTGCTTCATAGACCGCCACGTTGGCGTTCGCTCCACTGTGAGGCTGAACGTTGGCGTGCTCGGCGCCAAAGAGCGCGGTCAATCTGTCGCGCGCCACGCTCTCGACTTCGTCGACGATGTAGTTGCCGCCGTAGTAGCGCCGCCCCGGGTAGCCTTCGGCGTACTTATTGGTGAGCACCGACCCGGTCGCGGCCAGCACGGAGGGTGAGGCGAAGTTCTCGCTCGCGATGAGTTGGATGGTTGAGGTCTGGCGCTCATAGTCACGCGCCAAGAGGTGGACGATCTCCTCGTCGTTCGTGATCCAGGCATCCAACGGGGACGGGGCCATTGTCCTTATCCTTTCTCGATCAGCACGTGGTCGAGCTCTCGTAACTTCTCGATGCGGGCGTCGTGACGAGTCTCTGGCTCAGCGTTGAGCCACGCCCGCAGCGACTCGACGGCCACCACCGATCCGGTGAGACGACCGCCCAGACAGAGCACGTTGGCGTGGTTGTGCTCACGCGCGAGGTGGGCCGAGGTGACATCGTGCACGACGGCGGCGCGCACGCCGGGCACCTTGTTGGCCGCCATGGCGATACCGATGCCCGAGCCGCACACCGCGACGCCGAGGTCCGCGTCACCACTTGCCACCGCGCGTCCGACCGCGGCACCGTAGTCGGGGTAGTCCACCGGTTCGCTCGCGCTGGTGGTCCCGAGATCCAATACGTCGTAACCCCAGGCGTTCAGCGATGTTGCCACGAGAGACTTCAGGTCGTATCCGGCGTGATCGGAGCCGATGGCGATGCGCATTGACAACAACCCTACCGTTCACCCTCTCTCGCGCTTAGTTGCGCGTCAGTTGCGTGCGCGCGCCCAGGTCGGGCATATTCCCAGGTCGAGGCCTCACTAGGATCGGCCCAGTGAAGCACGTCGCTCTCGCACCCCCGCTCGTCTCCACGCTCAATGTCGCCTCCGATGAGTTTGCGAAGAACCGCACTGACATGCTCGAGCAACTCGAAATCATCGACGGTCTTCTCGACCAAGCCGAAGCGGGCGGCGGTGAAGCCGCGATGGCGCGCATGCGCTCACGAGGCAAGATGCCGGTACGCGAACGAATCGCGGCCGTGCTCGACCCGGACTCTCCGTTCCTGGAAATCTCAGCCCTGGCGGGCTACGGCTCGGACTACGCGATTGGCGGCGGCATGGTGGTCGGGGTCGGCGTCATCGCTGGTACCGAGTGCGTGGTCATGGCCAACGACCCCTCGGTTCTTGGCGGCGCTCTCACGCTGTACTCCGCCAAGAAGTGGATGCGCGCGCTCGAGATCGCGCGCGACAACCAGATGCCCTACGTGAGCTTCGTCGAGTCCGCGGGAGCTGACTTGCGAGTCGGAAAAGGCGGCGGGGGCCGCATGCAGACAGCTCACTTCGCCGAGAGCGGGCGGTTCTTCTACGATCTCATCGAACTTTCCAAGATGCGGGTGCCCACGATCAGCGTGGTGTTCGGTTCCTCGACCGCGGGCGGCGCCTATCAACCCGGCCTGAGTGACTACAACATTCTGGTGAAGGATCAATCCAAGATTTTCCTCGCCGGACCTCCGCTCGTGAAGATGGCGACCGGAGAAGAGTCCGACGACGAGACCCTGGGCGGCGCGGTGATGCACGCCGAAGTCTCGGGTCTGGGCGACTACCTCGCCGAAGACGAGATGGACGCCATCCGAATGTGTCGAGAAGTGGTCTCGCACCTGAACTGGAGGAAGAGCGGCCCTCCCCCGTCGCTGCCGAATGACGAGCCCGTCTACGACGCCGAGGAGCTTCTGGGCATCGTGAGCCGAGACCTACGACAGAGCGTCGACGCGCGTGACGTTCTCGCTCGCGTCGTCGATGGTTCGCGCTTCGAGGAGTTCAAAACTCGCTACGGGACCACACTGGTCTGCGGCTGGGCCAGCGTGCACGGCTATCCGATCGGCGTCTTGGCCAATAACGGGGTCATCCATCCCCAAGCAGCGGAGAAGGCCGGACAGTTCATCCAACTCTGCAATCAGATCGACGTGCCGCTGGTCTTCATCCAGAACATCACTGGCTACATGGTCGGCAAAGACGCCGAAGCTGAGGGCATCATCAAAAAGGGCTCGCAGATGCTCAACGCGGTGACCAACTCGACGGTCCCCCACATCACTCTCATCATCGGCGCGTCCTACGGCGCGGGTACCTACGGCATGTCGGGGCGAGCATTTAACAATCGCTTCACCTTCCTGTGGCCCACCGCCAAGATCGCCGTCATGGGCCCGAAACAGATCGCGGGCGTGATGTCCCAAGTTCGACGCGCCCAAGCCGAGCGCCATGGCGAGGAGTTCGACGACGACGAGGACGCCAAGATCGTCGCCGCCGTCGAAGAGGCGCAGGAGAAGGGGTCCTTGGCCCTCGCCGCGACCAGCGTGGTCAGCGACGACGGCGTCATCGACCCCCGCGACACGCGCACCGTGCTGGGCATCTGCCTGTCGCTCGTACGCCGGCAAGCCATCGAAGGCGCGACCAGCTACGGGGTCTTTCGACTGTGAGGTTCACCTCGATCCTCGTGGCCAATCGTGGCGAGATCGCCCGTCGCATCCTGCGCGCCGCGCGAGCGACTGGTCTGCGCACCGTCGCCGTCTACGTCGCTGAAGACACGAACGCGCCCTTCGTGCGCGAGGCCGACGAAGCGATCCTGCTGGCGACGAGTTACCTCGACGCGACCGCCATCATTGCGGCGGCCAAGCAGAGCGGGGCCCAAGCGCTCCATCCCGGCTATGGCTTCCTCTCGGAAAACGCAGACTTCGCCGCCGCCGTCGTGAGCGCCGGTCTCGTGTGGATCGGTCCGCCCGCGCGTGTCATCGCTGCGGTTGGTGACAAATTGGCGGCCAAGGAGTTGGCCCGATCGGCGGGAGTGAGCGTGCTGGAGTCCAGCGACCGTCCCGAGGACGCGGCGAGCATCGGCTATCCCCTCATGATTAAGGCGGCCGCCGGAGGCGGTGGTAAGGGGATGCGCGTGGTACGCGAACCCCACGAACTGGCCGACTCACTGGCGGCGGCGCAACGCGAAGCACTAAGCAGCTTCTCCGATGATCGGGTCTTCCTCGAACGGTACGTTGCCCGCTCGCGCCACGTCGAAATACAGATACTCGCCGATCAGCACGGACACCTAGTGCACCTGGGCGAGCGCGACTGCTCCATTCAGCGTCGCCACCAGAAACTGATTGAGGAGTCACCATCTCCCGCGCTCAGCGACGCCACCCGAGAGGCCATGGGAGACGCGGCGCTGTCGCTGGCGCGCACCATCGGATACGAGTCGGCCGGCACGGTGGAGTTCATCGTCGACGACGCGACCCAGGACTTCTATTTTTTGGAAGTGAACGCCCGCCTTCAAGTCGAACATCCGGTGAGTGAAGAGGTCAGCGGCATCGACATTGTGCTCGAGCAGCTACGAATCGCCCAAGGCGACGAACTGGACTACGCCCAAGAAGACGTTGATCTGGTTGGTCACGCCATCGAGGTTCGGCTTTGTGCGGAGGATGCCCAAGCGGGATTTTTGCCCGCGACCGGAACCTTGTACGCCTATCAAGTTGCCCCGGAGCCCGCCCTGCGGTGGGA
>DATJUR010000129.1:0-5359 GCA_035502215.1 Acidimicrobiales bacterium
GGGCTGGGGAGTGAGCTCGCAGAGACGTTCGGCTAAAGACGTGGCCTGCTCGATCCCGCGCGCAGACAGGTGCAGGCCCGGGGCACGCCCCGGCAGCACCGAGCCCGTGGTGGCGGTGGTTCCGTGGCGAACAAACAGGATGGTCGTTGACGCGGAGTTCACGCTTAGCCCGCCGTGACGGGTAACCGCCCCGGACCGGGAGCGGCCGACTCGGGCCAGCGTCGGCGCGAGACGCGAGCGAGTTTGTGTAACAGGACGAGCGCACCCGGGTCGTCGTCACCGGGACGCGTCTCGATGAGGCCTTCGGCCTTCATCGCGCTCATGAGCTCACGTCCGAGGTCAGTGCGCACGATCACGAGCGTCCAGTCTCCGAACGCGCCGATGCCACCCGTGGAGAGATCCGCGTGCTCGGCCGCAAAGTCAGGGCAGTGCGTGCAGCCTTCGCGGGTGTAGGCGTGGGCCTCCTTGAGGGGGATCTCGAAGTAGCCGCCGTCCTTGGTCCAGAGTTGGAAGACGCCTTTGATGTTCATCTTGACGATGTCGGCGCGTTGGATGTTGTATTTGGCTTCGAAGAGCTCTTCGAAGATCGCGTCATCAAAGGTCTTGGAGCACAGCAATCCCACCGTCAGACTCAAACGGCGCGCGACCTTGCCGGCCTTGCGAGCCTGCATCGCTCCGGGGGCCGAGGCCATGCATCCCATACCGACCACCGCAATGCGCTCCGCGCCACCTTCAACGGCCTCCTCATAGGCGAGCAAATTGGCGCAGTACGTGTAACGCGACTTCGCGGTGTTGAGCACGTCTTGTTTCGTGCGAGCGACCACCGGCTTCGCCCGCCAGGTGGACCCATCCCCCTCCAAGCCACTCACGAGGGCCGCGTCGATGATGTCGTGCTCGAGGGCATAGAGGAGAAGCGCGGTCACAAACCCACCGTCCTGGCCGTTCTCGACGAGCGACTCGTCGCTCGCGCGCGCGAGCAACACGTCGCCGATTCCCCACACTTCGTCGTCGCTGCGTTCGCGTGCGAAGCGGTGTAGGTCGATCTCACTCTCCCAGTTGCGAAAGCGCGGACAGGCCCTGGTGCACATGGTGCAGCCCTTTTGACCGTGCGTGCAGTCATCGGGACCGCCGTCCAGGTCGAGGTGAAAGGGCTTATAGACGCCGTTTTCGGCTTCGTAGTCGAGCACAGGATGCGGGCACGCGATCACGCACGCCGCACACCCCGTGCAGAGTCCCGACGTGACGACTTCACGGAACAGCTCTTTCCACTGCGGTTTCTCAACGGCCACAAACAGACCTTAGTAAGGCCCTTCGCACAGTCGAGCCCCGGTAGATTCGCTCCGTGCCCGAAATCCTGGAGGTCGAGTCGTATCGACAACTGGCCCAGCGAGTCGTGGGGGCAACGGTCACACGAGGATGGGCTGATGCGTTGATGGCGAAGAAACTGACCTCGCCGTCGGCCTGGGCGCGAACGGTCAAGGGCCTTCGTATCACCGGTACGAGTCGCCGCGGCAAACTGCTCGTGATCGAGACGAGCGGTCCGACCTTGGGCGTGCGCTTTGGCATGACCGGCGTGCTGCTGCTCGACGGCGACGCCGGAGTGGAGGGTCTGTTCTATGGACCACACCTATTCGACGCGAAGTGGATTCGCGGCGGTCTCGAGTTCGACGACGGGCGCGAGCTCGTCGTTCACGACCCCCGTCGCCTCGCCCGATTTGAGATCAATCCGGACCTCGAGGAACTGGGTCCCGACGCCCTGACGCTCACCCGACGTCAGTTCAACGAGATGATCGCGGTGACCCGCGGAGAAGGTCCGGCCATCAAAGCGAGACTGTTGGATCAGACCAAAGTCGCCGGCGTAGGCAATCTGCTCGGCGACGAGATTCTCTATCGGGCTGGTATCGATCCGAGAACGCCGTGTGGGACGCTCAGCGCCGACGAGCGAGATCGCCTCTTTCGCGCCTTTCGAGGAACGATGAAGTCGCTCGCGGGTCGCGGCGGATCGCACATGGGCGATCACATGGACGCGCGTTTCCCCGGTGGCCTATGCGCCAAAGACGGCGGCACGATGCTGATCGACACGATCGGTGGACGCACGACGTACTGGTGCTCGCGGCACCAGCACTAAAGCGACCTAGGCCGACAGGGCCGTGAGAACCCTGAGCGCGTGTGCGTCGGCGCGCACGCCGTAAAACGCCCGTTCGATTCGGCCCGTCGGCCCAATGACGAAGGTCGAGCGGATGACGCCCACGACTTTTTCCCCGTACATCATCTTTTCGCCCCAGGCTCCGTACTTCTCCATGACCGTCTTGTCGGGGTCGCTGAGCAAGGCGAAGTTCAACGTGTACTTCTCGCGAAAGGCGCGGTGGGCGTCGGCGCCGTCGGGTGACACGCCGATGACGGTGACCTTAAGAGCACGAAAGGCGGCGAGCTCATCGTTGAACTGACAGGCTTCCTTGGTGCAACCCGGCGTGTCGTCGGCCGGATAGAAGTACAGCACGATGCGCTGTCCAGCGAAGTCCTTGAGGGCGACTTTCTCACCGTTCTGGTCTTTCAGGGTAAATCCGGGGGCGCGATCGCCTTCCGAGAGACGGGTCATGATCTTTCCTTGCGTGAACGTGGTGGACATCACGTAGAATAGAAGGGAGCTCGAAGAAATGAGCTGGGGCCCACTTCGCACGCGTGACGGTTACGGGTCCAACCGAGAAACGACATACGTGAGTAGTGAAACAGCCGAGTCGCTGGCCCTTGCCGGTGACTCCTATACAACCGATCACACCTTTGAGGGCCTGGGCGTCTCGCCCGAGTTGGTCGCAGTCCTGAACTCCCAAGGCATTACGACGGCCTTTCCGATTCAGGCGATGACGATTGCTGACGCCCTCGCGGGCCGCGATGTGTGCGGCAAGGCCAAGACCGGATCGGGCAAGACCCTCGGCTTCGGCCTGCCGATGCTCCAGCGCATCGCCTCCAACGGTCCCGGCGCCTCATCGCCGGCGCGACCCGCTCGCCCGCGCGGACTCGTGCTGCTACCGACCCGTGAGTTGGCGGTCCAGGTCTACGAGGTTCTCAAGCCTTTGGGCGAGGCGTTGGGCCTTCGGGTTAGCGCCGTCTACGGTGGCGCTGACATTGAGCGACAGATCAAGTCGTTGGCCAAGGGTAGCGACGTCGTGATCGCCACGCCCGGACGGCTCATCGACCTTGGAGATCGCGGAGAGGTGAACGTGGAGAACCTTGACGTTCTGGTGCTCGACGAGGCCGACCGCATGGCCGACATGGGCTTTATGCCTCAGGTTGAGTGGGTGCTGCGTCGTCTCGCGAACAAGCCCCACCAGACACTGCTCTTCTCGGCGACGCTGGATGGCGCGATTGATCGCCTCGTCTCGCGCTACCTCAGCGACCCGGTCTTTCACGAGGTCGCCAGCGATACCCAGACCGTGTCTCAAATGGTGCACCACTTCTTGCAGGTTCACCAGATGGACCGCATCAAGGTCGTGGCGACCATCTGTCGCTCGTTTGACAAGACGATCATCTTTTGTCGCACCAAGCGCGGAGCCGATCGGCTCGTCGAGCAGCTGCACAAAGAAGGCGTCAACGCCGCCGCCATCCACGGCGACCTTCGCCAAGCTCAGCGCGAGCGAGCGCTCTCGGACTTTCAAGGTGGGAAACTACGCGTACTGGTGGCCACCGACGTGGCGGCGCGCGGGCTACACATCGATAGCGTCGACTGTGTCATGCACTTCGATCCGCCCGAAGACCAGAAGGCTTACCTGCACCGCTCGGGACGCACCGCTCGGGCCGGCTCCACCGGCGTGGTGGTCTCGCTGTTGCTCTGGAATCAGGTCATCGAAGCCGAGGTGATTATGCGCCGACTGAACCTGCGCCGGCCCATCATTGAGGTGTTTTCGAACGACCCTCGACTGGGCGATCTCGCACACTGGGACCCGACGATGCAAGACTCTGTATCGTGAGCGAGAAGCTGCCTGTCTACAAGTTCGAGCCGTGGCTGACGCGGGCGCTGGTGGTCGTCGCTCACCCCGATGACGTGGACTTTGGTACGGCGGGCACCATCGCCTACCTGACGAATCGCGGTGTGGACGTCGCGTACTGCCTGGTGACCTCCGGCGATGCGGGCGGTGACGACTCCACCGACACGCGCGAAGAGCGCATGGCGGTACGAGAGGCTGAGCAAACCGCAGCGGCCAAAGAAGTGGGCGTGACGAACCTGACCTTCCTGCACTGGCCCGACGGTCGCGTCGAGACGACCATGGCGCTGCGCCGCGAAATCGCGCGCGTGATTCGCTTGCACCGCCCCCAGCTCGTGATTACTCAGAACCCCGAGCGCAACTACGAGCGCATCTTCTCGAGTCACCCTGATCACATGGCCACCGGGGAGGCGACGCTGCGCGCCGTCTATCCCGACGCTCGCAACCCGCACGCCTTTCCCGAACTCATTCGCGAGGGCTTTGAGCCTCACACCGTCTCACAAGTGTGGATCGGTGGGGCCTCGCCCACGATGGTTGTCGACATCACCAAGACCTTCGAGCAGAAGTTCGATGCGCTCGCCAAACACGTCAGTCAGATCGGCGGGCGCAAAGGCCTGAAGAAGATGTTGCGTAGTTGGTCCGCGGCGACCGCCGAGAGCGCGGGCATGAAACAGGGCCGCCTCGCCGAGGGCTTTCGCGTGGTGGTGACGGGCTAGAACCCCTCGCCCTGCCGTCGTAGGGTGAAGAAATGGCGAACGCATTACGACCAGATTCGTCACGCACGCCCATCGGTCTTCGCCGACCCTGGGCTGGCGCACGCGATGTCTTTCGCGGGGTGACGCGGGCGAACTACGCGGGCCAGATCCTCGCCGGAGTCACCTTGGTCGCGATCGCGATCCCCGAGCAACTCGCGACGTCGCAGCTGGCTGGGGTGCCGGCCTTTCTCGCACTTATCGCCTTTATCACGGCCACTCTCGTCTTTGTCCTGGCGGGGTCGAATCCCATTGTCTCGGTGGGCGCGGACTCGACCATCGCCCCGCTCTTTGCCGTCGTGCTCGTGCGCTTGGCGCCGGTCTCTTCCAGCCTCTACCTCGAACTCGTGGCCGTGACCGCGGTGGTGACCGGACTCGCCGTCATGGCCGTGGGCGTGCTCAAGCTGGGCTGGATCGCTGACTTTCTGTCGCTGCCGATCGTGACGGGATTTCTCTTGGGCATCGGCGTCATCATCATCGTGCATCAGCTGCCCAGTGCGCTGGGCATTGCGCACGGTGGCACCACGATTGTCCAACGACTGGACTGGATCATTCATCATCTCTCCTCGGCGAGTGGTTGGTCGATCGCACTCGCCGCCGGCACGCTGGCCGTCATGGTGGTGG